>JAQUUS010000035.1 GCA_028693775.1 Alphaproteobacteria bacterium
TGCTCGAAGGCGCGCGCCATTTCCTCAATGGCAAACACAATCCCCGCCAAGGGCGTATTGAAGGCTGCGGCGACTCCCGCCGCAGCGCCGGCCAGAATCAGGCTACGGCAAAGGCCTGCGTCGATCTTTCCGTGAATGCCGGCAAGGTAAAGCAAACCCGCGCCCACCTGCACGGTCGGACCTTCGCGCCCAACAGACGCGCCGCCAACCAGGGCAAGCGCCGTCAGCGCCATTTTGCCGAGAACGTTCCGAATGCCCAGAAGAGCGTTCTTTTGCTCGTTTGTTTCGACCTCACGCGCAGCGATGGCCTGCGGAATTCCGCTGCTTCTGGCATAGGGACAAAACCGGGCGGTCAGCCACGCCGAAAGCGCAAATATAATCGGCGAAATAAGGATCGGAAGAGCCCTGTTCATCTCGACAACGTCGGTGAACAGCATTTGGGCATAATCTGAAATATAGGCAAACCCGGCGGCAATAACGCCTATAACGACCGCGCCGCTCCAAAAAACAAACCGGTTACGCCAAGGAACGATACTGTCGCGGCCAAATCCTGAAAGAAATCTTTTTCCCGTTTCGTAGGCTTCTTGCTTGGTCATAATATCAAGAACATGGGAAAGCGCCGGCTTTGCTTGAGGACGTTAAAAAAAAGATACTCCGCCTCGTTCGCAACATTTCCATACGCGACAACCCTTGAAGCGCAAACGAGAGCGGACGCGCCCCTTTCTCTTCTTGCCTAAAGCTTAAATGATCGTTAACGGATTTTCGATTTCAGGGGGTTCAAACGGGTTTTCATCTCGAAGCCCGGATAGTCTCTCTAAAACGCAGCCTTGAGATACTTTTGCGCGAAATCCCGGAGCGACATGCCCTTGCCTTCGGCGACAACCTTTTCTCCGTCATACGGAAGCACTCTTACGGAACAATGGCCGGCAACGGCATCGTAATAGCTCTGACGGTGTGCAAGAATGACCACAGCCTTCGTTCCTTTTTGGAAATATATGCCGTAGGGACACATTCCGCTGAAACTTTTGACGCGGATCTTATGCTCGGGCACATTGCCTTTTAAAATGTCGAGCACATCGATATCTATAAACGGCGGAAGCGCCGACAAGTCGCCTTTGGCCTCGCCTTCGGATTCAGTCGTTCGTTCTGCAACGATAACCGCATCGGCCTTCTCTATCGACTCTGCGATAGACATAGGCTCTAAACAACGCTCGCACGCCCAGACAAAGGAAGGCACGAGCAGAAAAAAGAAAAAGACGAAAAAACGCATCGGGCAGGACTCATGAAAAACAAGGGCAAAGACATCTTGTCAAGAAACGATGCCCCCGGTCAAGCCCGCCGCTATGCGTGAGCAGCCAGCCTGTCAGCATCGCTGTTTTCGAAATCCCGGGAATACATCGGAAACGCCATTTCCCACATCGAATAAAACTGCCTGTGTCCGGCCCACGCCGCAAAAGGAGATTCGATCGAAACGATTTTGACGGTGCTTGCCGCTTCTGCGACAATCAACGCTTGCCTGTCGCCATATACAAAAAACGGGATCGAATTTACATAATTTTTCGAGACCGCCCGATACTCAAAATTGGGCATGGCGAAAGGAATTTGGAACGTATCCGGGATCAGGCATTTGATTTTCACGCCGCCGCCGCTTATCGCATCCGCCAGCCGCACGCAAAAATCCGTGTCGGGAAAATTCGCCGTTTCAAGATCGGTAACGATCAGAATTTCGCTTTTGTCTTTTCTAACGGCTTTTTCTATGTCTTCGATCAACGAAGCCATGCCTCGCGATCCTTCGTATACGGTCACGCTGTCGGGCCTTCTGCGCACGCCGTTCGGCTCTATAAATTCCAGCCCCGCCTTTTCCATGCATTGCCGGATCACCCGGGTCGTCGCGTGCCGGGGCGACATATAGCCAAGCTCAAGCTTTCGGACAGTGGAAACGGAAAGCCGACAGGCATGTGCCAGGTCTTCCTGCGACCAATTCAGCAATGCCCGCCCGGCCCTGATTTGCCCAGCGCTGAGGTCACATGCCCAATTCATATCGCCTCCGCTTGGTGGATAGAAAAAGGATATTTTTTACATTGAAAAAATGGAATTTATAGTACTATACACGGAATCGTTGAACGCACAAGCCGTTTTTCACATTATCAATTGTATATTTCAACGCTTGAACTCCCCGGTTGGAAATACGGCCCTGTCGGGGTAGGACGGTTGGAAACCGGAAAGAGGATTCACCCGGAAACGTCATGATCAACGCTATCCAAATTCGTTCCGCTAGAGCGCTTCTCGACTGGTCAACGGCCGAGCTGGCTCGCCGCGCCCATATGACCGTCAACGCCATCAACCGGATCGAACGGAGCCATGCCGTTGCGCAAAAGGGTACGATGGACCGGCTCAAGAAGGTTTTTGAGGACGCCGGAATCGAATTTCTCGCAAGCTCCGGATTAAGAAAAAAAGATAAAACGATTACCGTGTTCGAAGGCCCCGATTTCGAAGGAAAGCTCCTCAACGACGCCATGCAAACCGGCGCAAATCTTTCTATCGCCCATGCAAACGCCGAGCTTGCGAAAAAAATAAGCGACGGCCTGTTTTCGACCGCAGCGCAGGATAGACAAAAGAAAGTTTCAGGCACTCAGAGGTATATCGTCCCCGATGAGGCCGTGGACTTCCCTTGCCCTGCTCAAGCCGATTGCCATGTTATCCCGAGCAAGTTTTTTTCGGCCTATCCTCTCTGGGCTTTTGGGCCCAAGATCGCGCTGAGCACACGCAAATATTGCCCCCGCGCCGTCCTTGTAGATAACGAAGCTCTTGCCGAAAGCATCACGAAACTTTTCGACTACATCTGGGACAATACGCTCGATCTCGCCTCCTATCGCGCGCTCGAAAAAACCGAGCGCGCTTCGAGGAGCCGCAAATGATTACCCCGGAACAAATACGCGCCGCACGCGCCATGCTGGACTGGTCGACGGCAGAATTGGCCGAGCTGACAGGACTGACGGTTGGTAGCATCAATAAAATCGAGCGCGGCCACGTCGATCCGCAGCAGACGACGCTCAAAAAAATCAAGGCCGCTTTCGAACGCTATGGAGTCGAATTTCTTTCGGAATCGGGGTTAAAAAAGAAAAACAACCTGATCGAAATTTTCCGGGGGCCCGCCGCAGGCAGCGATCTTGCGCGCGACATATTCGAAACGCTTCAAGATACGGGCGGAGAGGTTTTGATCGCTTATGCCGACGAAAAGAAAGCAGCCGAATCCCTCGGCGAGGACTATCTTGCCGAACAAGTTCGGCAACGCACTGCCGCCAATATTTACCATCGCATTCTTTGCTTCGAGAGAAACTATTATCGAATTCCCGGCGTTCCGGCCGAGCACTACCGGATTCTGCCCGACAAATATTTTTCGGCTTGCCCGTTTTTTATCTACGGATCCAAACTCGCCCTCTATTCCACCGTCATTCCCCAAACGGTTATCCTGATCGACGACGCGCGCTTTGCCGAAAGCGCACGGCGTCTTTTTGAGTTTGCGTGGGAGCTGGCTGGCGGGAAATACCCGAAAGGCAAACTCTACACCGTTTCCGACCAGCGCCCATTGAGGAGGCTCACATGAATTTCGATGAAGCGAGGCCCGAATATTACGAAGGATTAAAGGTTTTTCAGAAACACACGGACCAGCAGGATCGCCTGAAACGCCTTATAAGCCGTTTCTTTTATCACCTTAAGGAGCTGCCCGCCGACCAAGGCCAGACGGCTTTGGTTTGGAGGGATATAGGCAGCGGAGACGGAAGCTTTACGAAAAAAATTCTGGACTCCTTCAAGGAAAACGGCTTTGCGCCCCCGATTTATGAAGGCATTGAAATTGACGACCATTTTATCGAAGTCTCGAAAAAAACGCTCACCCCTTATCCCAACATCTCCATCGTCAAGGGATCGGGATTCGACGGCAGCATTCACGCGCGCGGGCCAAGCGATTTGATTACAGGATTTAATGCGCTCTATTTCGCGCAAGACCTTGCCGAATTTAAAACCGATCTTGAAAAAGCGCTGAAGCCTGAAGGATTGGGACTGTTCATTCAAAACAGTTTCTTTACGGAAAAGGCCGGCAAGGCCCTGATAGGTAATGATTATCTGGACTTTACCGCAGCCGTTCCGACCGAAGTGTTTTTTCCGCCTGTTCCGCCCAGAGGCTTTGAACTGATAACCAGCCGGGCAACCATTAAGGACATTGAACGCATGAAGGGCCTTTCGGATCAGGAAAAAGCCGACACGATGACCGCAAAAATGATCATCGACAGCATGGGCGGCATTTCGACCGAAACGGACGAAGGGCAAATGGTCGCACGCAAATACGAAGAACGCATTTTCGGAGACGATTACGGAGGTCCGGGCCGCTATGTCAGCGACAATTTACTTCTCGTCTATACGCCGCCTGCATGCCCCAAGAATTTGAAAGCGGCGGTCAAAAATGCATTGAAGCTCGTGCGCGCCGATATGGCAGCGGAGTGCGCAGAAAAGGCAGAAGCCCAGCGCAAAGCCACGCTCAACGCAGGAAAAAACGCCGCACACACGCCCCAAACATGAATCTGTTTTCGAAAACAGGTCATGAAACGGCCTATATGAACTGGTGGCTGGACAGGCAGAAGGCCAGAAAAGACGCCACATTGCGCTTCGACGGCTATGGGGTGGACGTAACCGTCAAAAAAACCGTTTTCTCGCCTGACCCCGGCGAAACATGGTCAAGCGCCCTGCTTTTGAAACATTTACCCGATCTTGCCGGAAAAAAGGTCCTCGACATGGGCTGCGGCTGCGGGCTGCTCGGCCTTTTTGCGTCCACCCAAGGCGCATCGTCTGTCGTCCTTGCCGACGCGAATGAAGAGGCCGTCGCCAACAGCCGGGAAAACCTTTTGCACAAAGCCTCCGTCGTTCGGAGCGACTTGTTCGAGCATATTGACGAAACATTCGATGTTATCGTCGCAAACCTTCCGATCATCGATATTGCGTGGCCGCGCATCGAGGAAGGCACGCACAATCTCCATGCACGATTCTTCAAGGCCATGCCCGCTCATCTATCGGCTCGGGGGCTTTGCTTTCTCAGCTTTGCCTCTTTTGGAGAAATCGGCGATTTCGAACGGCTGATAGAATCCCAGCCATTTGCATATACCGTCGTCGAAGAACGAAAATTCGACGTCAATTGGTATCTTCTGGAACTCTCTATGAAAAACGGAACGCAAGCCTGAACTTTCCGGCCTGCATGCCGTTCATCGAACCATCTTGGATCAGGATTTCCCAATGCGGGCGCGAGCTTTTTGGGTGGCCAGCGCAGCGAAAACCGCCAGAACAAAAAACCAGGCTACGTTCATATTGGCCAGAGAAAGCCCGAAAAGTTGCCAGGGAATCTCGTCGCAGGGCGGATTTTCCGTCTGCAAAAGCATTTGCCTCAATTCCTCGATCGAGGATCCCTTGTTCAGGCTTTCGCCGACGCATTCCGTCGGGCTTTTCCACCAATGTCTCTCGACACCGGAATGCACAACGGCAAGGGCAGAACCTCCAAAATAAATCAACGAACACAAGCCAAGCAGAATAACGGTTTGCCGCCCATACGGTTTCCACAAAAAGCAAAGCAGCGCCAAAAGAACGACGGTTCCATATGGATAACGCTGCCACACACAAAGATCGCACGGCAGGATTCCAAAAACATGTTGCATCATCAGCGCAAAGGCCAGAGACGCAATGCCGGAAAGGCACACAAGCCCCGCAGCCAATGGCATGGTCAGGGCTTTATCGACAAGAGGTTTTGCCCATGCGATCAAACGCGAAACCAAGTTCATTTCATACTCCTTCCGATCATACCGACAGGGATTGCCCATCTTTCAACGCAACATACCGGTCGCCGAACACTTTTTTAAACGCTCTCAGGGCATCCCCGCCCGTGCAGTGCGTCGGAGCGACAAATCCAACGCCTTTAGCCTTGAGTTCTTGAGCGCATCTCAAAGCATCGTCCCTGGACGATTCCATAAGATGAAGCCCCCCTATTATTCCGTACACAGGCATTTTGAACATGTGCCCGGCTTTTTCAACCATTGTTGATATTCCCGGATGGGAACAACCAACGACCAAAACAAGGCCTTTATCGGTCTTCAAGGCAAGCGAATGCTCCGCCATCGGCTGATCGGCGTATGTCATTACGATTTCGTCAGTCACAAAAACGTTGGGGCTCAACGTCTTGATGCCCGGCGCGTCCAAAACGTTCGCACCGGCCGCGCGAGCCTTGGCTTTGACCTCCTCATTGGCATGAGGCGGAAAATATACGGGAATGCCCTTTTTTCGTTCGAGAACAGGCCATAACCCGCCGACATGATCCCAATGATGATGAGAGATTACGATGGATTCGATCCCATCGAGATCGACGTTCGCACGCTTTGCCTTCCATGCCAGGGCGCGATAATTCGCAAAGGAATCGAACAGGATTCGACCGTCGATCAGATACGAAAGCCCCCAGTATTTTGCCCAAAGCTCCCATGGACGGGAACCGGCGAGGATCAGCTTGATCTCCATACTCTCTCCTTGTCCGGGGTTAATGATTGCAGCAATTGGCGCCCGTTTTCAATGTCCCGGACAAAAAATCGGACACAATTGCTTCCGGAGAGGCAGAAGCCACGCCGGAAATCACTTTGATCCCGTTTTTTGCGAACAAATCGCTCGCCCGGGCGCCAATTCCGCCCGCCACAACAAGATTAACGCCCCGTTCGGCAAGCCATGGAGGCAAAAGGCCGGGTTCGTGAGGCGGCGCATCAAGGTCGGTTCGAGACAAGATCTTTTTCGAGGTCTCGTCAATTTCGATCAACGCAAAGGCCGGGCAATGGCCAAAATGCGAAAACAGTTGATTGTTTTCTACAGGGATGGCGATTTTCATGAACGATTTTCCTTTTCAGCTTGATGTTGGAGAAATGTTTCCCAGACTTTTTCGATGTCGGCTGCGCTCGGCGCATCCGTTTCGACAACGGCTTTAAAGGCCTTTTGAGCTTTGGTTATGGACGCATCGTAACGAATACGCCCCAACACAACGGCCCCCGCAGCATGCGCCGACACTTCAATCCGAGACGCCATGTCGGGGCAGATGTCCCATTTGTTGATGCAAACATAGGCGGGGATCTTGAAATGCGCCGCAAGGCCAAGCGCGCGGCCAAGATCGTGCTCGCCCGACAATGTCGGCTCCGTCACGACAATGACGGCAGCGGCACCCGAAACAGATGCAATGACCGGGCAGCCTATGCCGGGCGGACCGTCGATCAGAACAGTTTGCCTCCCCTCGGAAAGCGCAAGTTTTTTGGCCTCCTGACGCACCAAAGACACGAGTTTTCCCGAGTTTTCGGCTGCAAGTCCGAGCCGGGCATGAACCATCGGCCCGGCGCGCGTCTCGGAAATCATCCACGTTCCGCACAACCGTTCTTTGAAAACCACAGCTCCCTTCGGACAGAACCGCACACAGGCGCCGCAACCTTCGCAAGCCGTGGGATCGACCCGGTAGAAGCTTTCTCCGCCGGAACCGGGCGTCTCTCGGATAGCGTCAAAACGGCAAAGCATCCGGCAGGCGCCGCACTGAATGCATTTGTCAGGCATAATTTCGGCCTCATGGCCACTCCAGAATTCGCGGGTTTCCTTGATTTTGGGCGAAAGAAGCAAATGCAGATCGGCCGCGTCCACATCGCAATCCGCAAGAACAGATTTTCCATCGAGAAGCGCAAAGCTCGCCATAAGACTTGTTTTGCCCGTTCCACCCTTGCCGCTGATGACAACGATTTCCTTCATGCCTCCTCACGGATTTTTTGTAAAAGCCCGGAAAAGAGGGCTTCGTATTCCGGCAAGGCCTCGATGAGAACTTTTCCCTCGGCATAGGCTTGCGCTGCCCGCCTGTCGTCGGGGATTTCGGTCAACAGGCGGATTTTTTCTTCCTCAAGATAGGGACGGATATAGCCGTCCGTAGCGCCCGAACGATTGATGACGACGCCATACGGCAAACCAAGCGCACGCACAGCCCCCACAGCAAGCTTTAAATCGTTAAGACCGAAAGGCGTCGGCTCCGTCACCAGAACGACATAGTCGGCGGCCCGGATCGCAGCAATCATGGAACAGGACGTTCCCGGAGGCGCATCAATCACAACAAAATCGCCGTTCGCCTCATCCCTGACGGCACGGATCAACGGCGGAGCCAATGCAATGCCTATATCGAGCCTGCCTTGAACCAATTCGACATTGCCGCAGACAGACGTTTTGACCGTTCCTATTGGCTTTGGAGTCTCATCAATGGCTTTTTGCGGGCATACGCGCGCGCAAACGCCGCACCCATGGCACAGTTCCGGAGCAAAAACAGGAACCGTTCCGAATGACACGAGGGCATTGAACTCACAGGCCTCGGCGCATTGGGCGCATCCGTTGCACAATGCCTTATCGATAACAGGAACAGCTATCGATACGTCGCGTTCGCACCCGGTATCTTCGCACGCAAGGAACAGATGCGCATTGGGGGCCTCGACATCGCAATCCAAAAGGCAAGAGGACCTCTTTGCAACAAGAGCCAGATTAACGGCAACCGTTGTTTTCCCGGTTCCGCCCTTGCCCGATGCGACAGCAACGATCATGCGGCAATTGGGGAAAGTTTTTGAGCAAGATACAGTTCAAGCGCAGCCTGAACGCTTTTGTCCTTGCATGAAAAAGCATGAATGTTTGCCTGCGCAAGCGCCTGGACCGCTTTGGGCCCGCAATCGCCCGTAACCAAAGCCTGGGCGCCCGCTTTTGCGATTGTTTCGGCCGCTTTGATCCCCGCCCCTTGCGCAGCATCCACACCCTTGTTTTCGATGCAGGTAAATGTCTTTCCGTCCGTATCGTAGATCAGGAATCCGGCCGCGCGGCCAAAACGCGGGTCCATCGGCGCGCTCATATCTTTGCCGGAGGTTGTGAAGGCTATTTTCATTTTGCTTTTCCTCTCTTTTTATTCGTTTTTTCGTCGACCAGCATAAAATCTCCGCCTTCGATTTCCAACGCACCGCCCTCAACCAAGGCCTTGGCGATGGCCTTTCTTGCGCTCGATAGTACGCGCGAATACGTCGGGCGCGAAACCCCCATGAGCTTTGCAGCTTCTTCCTGCTCAAGGTTTTTGTAATCGGACAACTGAATGGCTTCCCACTCCTCATCCTTGAGCTTGACGATTGCCAAATCGCATAACGGAATCCCGCGCGGCTTGAAAAAGCGCACGGACGGACTGGAACGGACAAAACGGCATTTGCGAGGCCTCATGAGCTCCCCTAACGAAAATCACATGAGCTTTTATGTTCATTTTCAACATCGTTGTCAAAGACATTATGAACATATGTGCATAATAACGTTGACATCGCTCAAAAGGAGCGTATGCTTCGTTATGAACGCTTGTTCATTATCAAACGCAGAGCCGGGCGCGCCCCTGTTGGCAAAACGCAGGCTCGAAAGGAGCGATCATGCCCAATATGGATGGAACCGGCCCTGCCGGTAACGGACGCTGCCGCAGGTTCGGCATGGAATCCGCCACCAGCCGCTTCGGGCGCAGACGGGGACGTCATTTCGGATCGAACCAGCCGTGCGACACGGAACTCTCTCGGGACGAAGAAATCGCCGTTATTGAACGGCAACTTGCAAAGCTTCAGTCCCGCATAGAACAAATATCGCAAAGAAACGCAACGAATCCCCAGTAAACGGACAAACCTTTCTTTGCCCGACGGGCCCCCCTGAAGGGCAAAGACCACCCGCCCCTTTCTTTGTTGAAGAAAGGGGCGGGAATGGCCGAAAGACCCTTCGTCCGAAACGTTCGAAAAATCAATATTTGTAGGAGACCGAAGACCAAACGCGATAACGCTGCTTGGTGCCGTCAATGTCATATCCGGCAGAGGTCTTGCCCGCATTTCTGCCGATCTGACGCGCGAAACTCGTACTGAAACTCAGCGGCCCAAAAGCCATAGAGACCCCAACGCCGGCATCCTGCAGCAAATAACTGAACGGACCCGTTTCGCCAACCCATGGATCGACGCTCTTCCAGATGCCGCCGAGATCATAAAACGCATAGGGCCTCAAACCGGAATCGAGCGTGTAGCCTACATCTCCGTTGATCATGAAC
>JAQUUS010000036.1 GCA_028693775.1 Alphaproteobacteria bacterium
AAGCCTTTTCTGGAATTTCGAAGACCGTCTTTTCATATCGCTGCACGAGGAAACGCCGGGCTCCGGCCTCGCAAACGAAACGGGCGCATGGAACAACGTCCTGAACCTCCCCCTCCCCAAAGGAACCGGAAGCGAGCTCTTCCGCAAAACCTTTTCCGGGCAAGCCCTGCCGAAGCTCGAAGCGTTCAGGCCCGATATTCTGTTTGTCTCTGCGGGCTTCGACATGCGCGAAGGCGACCCGCAAGCCTCCCTGCGCCTGACGGAAGCCGACTACCGCTGGCTCGGCGAAACCCTGCGAAGCGCCGCTGGCAAGCTGTGCGAAGGCCGCCTTGTGGCCGCGCTGGAGGGGGGCTATAACCCCGGCGCGCTGGGCGCCTGCGCCGCCGCATTTGTTTCCGGAACCGAAGGACCCACCCGATGAACGTAAACGACACCCAGCGCTGGCAACGCCCGATCTCATCGCAAGGAGGCCCCTCGCGCATGGACATCCTGCGCCGCCGCCACATCGTGCGCCGCGCGGTTCGGGACTATCTCGACAGCGAAGGTTTTATCGAAATCGACGCGCCCATGCTGGTGCACGGCGCGGCCCCCGAACCCGCCATCGACTCGTTCAAGATCGAAGACCGGTATCTCATCAGCTCGACCGAATACCAGCTCAAGCGCCTCGAAATCGGAGGCCTGCACAAGCTCTATTCCCTGACGCAGAATTTCCGGCGCGGCGACACGGGCCGTTACCGGAACCCTGAATTCACGATGCTCGAATGGGGACGCACGGGCAGCAAAATGGACCAGATCGAAGCCGACGCCGAGCGCCTGACTCTCGCGGCCCTGAACGCGCTCGAACTCCCCCTGCACCTGCCCTATGCCGACGGCGTTATCGACATGCGCGCGCCATGGGAGCGGCAAAGCGTGGCCGAAGCCATCGAAAGAGCCACAGGCGCGGCGATGAACGACTTCGACCTTCCCTCGTGCCGCAAGGCGGCCGAAACCGCAGGGCTTGAGATTCACAAAGAGTGGGCCGAAGACCGGGATTTCCTGTTCAGCCTCGTGATGGACCACATCCAGCCGCAGCTTGGCGCCTCGCGCCCGACGTTCCTGACCGACTGGCCCGACTTTCAAACGGCCTCGGCGGCGCCCAACGAAGCCGAGCCCGGAAACGCCAGCCGCAGCGAGTTGTTCATCGGCGGCGTGGAGATTGCCGACGGCTTTGTGGGCGTCTCCGACGCCGGAGTGCAAAAGGAACTTTTCGACAAAGCCCTCGCGCGCCGGGCGCAGGAAGGAATGTCCCCCGTGGACCTCGACGGCAAATATCTCGAGTCCCTGCGCGAGAGCCCGTTCCACGGCGCGGGCATGGCGCTCGGTTTCGACCGGCTGGTCATGATCCTGACAGGCCAGACCCATATCGGCACCGTTCTTGCTTTTGCATGGGACGAAACCTGAGCGTCCGGTCAAGCACTCAATAAACGGGGCTTCGCGAAAATAAACGGAAAACGGTTTACGAACCCGCCGAGGTCCGGTATCTTCGCGGCAGGCAATGATTGTTATTTCTTAAGACCGTCCGCATAAAGACCGGATCGGCCTCAAGGCTTCGCACGGAGGTGAAAAAAAATGCGCCCATTCCTCACCGGGCTTTTCTTAAGTCTTGCACTTTTTCCGCTCTTCCCCTCCTCCTCCCCCGCCAACGAACGGCAAGTGGTTTTGTCAGCGGAGCACTCGGCCGAAGCCGCCGAAAAAGAAGCCCTGAAAGCCGAAGAAGATATGGAGAAAATCCTCAAATACGCCCGGGGAAAAACGACTCAATTATGGCAAAACAAGCTCGACGCCCTGCAAAAGATGTGGCTGTCGTACCGCAAGTACGAATGCGAATTCGAAACAGCCAATTATGTGGGAGCCCTGTCCTACGCGACCGTTCTTGAAAATTGCTACGTTCGCATGACCTACGCGCGCATCCGCGAGCTTCAAAACTACGAATGCGTCAAGGGAACGGCGCTGATCTGCGGCAACTAAAGCGCCGCAGCGATCCGCTTGAGGGTTTCCGTCTTTCCGAGCAAATCCGCAACATGGAAAATGGGCGGCGACACGGTCGAACCGCTCAAAGCCACGCGCAACGGCTGGGCGACCGCACCGAGCTTGACGCCCTTGGCCTCGGCATAGGCGCGGAAAATTTCCTCGAGCGCCGAACCCGAAAAATCGTCCATACCCTCCATCCGGGCCGCGAGTTCCTTTAAAGCGTCCCCGGCTTCGGGCGTCATGATTTTCTGAGCCTTGGCATCGAAATCAAACGCGCCCTCATGAAAATAGAACGCCGACATATCGGCGATGTCGAGCAGCGTAGACGCGCGCGGCTTGAGATCCGGCATGGCCTTTTCCAAAAGGTCGACATTGGCGGGCGCAAGCTTTTTCCCGAGCTTTTTCTCGACAAACGGAACGGCAAGCTTCGCCAGTTCGTTGTCGGGCATCTCGCGGATATAGTGCGCATTGAGGCTTTTGAGCTTCACAAAATCGAACCGGGCAGCAGACCGCCCCACGCTGCCCAGATCGAACCACTCGATGGCCTTTTTCTGAGGAATGATCTCGTCGTCGCCGTGAGTCCAGCACAAACGCAGCAGATAGTTGCACACGGCCTCGGGCAAATAGCCCTGCTCGCGGTATTCGCCCACGGCCTGCGCGCCGTGGCGTTTCGACATCTTCGACCCGTCGGGCCCCAAAATCATCGGCAGATGCCCGAACGTGGGAACGTCCCACCCCATGGCGTTGTAGATCTGAACCTGCCTGAACGTATTGGTCATATGGTCGTCGCCGCGAATGACGTGCGTCACGCCCATATCGTGATCGTCCACCACAACGGCCAGCATATAGGTCGGCGTGCCGTCGGCGCGCAAAAGAACCATATCGTCAAGCTGGCTGTTCTGAACCGTAATCTCGCCCATCACGGCGTCGGTCACGGTGGTCTCGCCCGTTTGCGGCGTTTTGAGGCGAACGACAGGCGGCACGCCTTCGGGCGCATCGCTCGCGGGCCTGTCGCGCCAGCGGCCGTCATAACGCTGGGGCAATCCCTTGGCTTTCTGCTCGGCGCGCATGGCTTCCAGCTCTTGCGGCGAGGCATAGCAATAATAAGCCTTGCCTTCGGCGACCATTTGCCGCGCGACGTCGGCATGGCGACCGCGCATATCGAACTGCGAATAATAATCGCGGCCTTCGTAATCCTTGTTGTCCCAGTCGAGGCCAAGCCACTTCATGCCGTCAATGATCGTCTCGATGGATTCCGGCGTCGAACGCGCGCGGTCGGTATCCTCGACGCGCAGCAGAAACTTGCCGCCGTGATGCTTGGCGAAGAGCCAGCAAAAAAGAGCCGTGCGGGCGCCGCCGATATGAAGCGAGCCGGTCGGGGACGGAGCGAAGCGGGTAACGACATGCATGGAAAGAACCTGTTCTTAATGCTAGAAAGGGGGCACTTTAATAACTTCTTGGCCGTCCGTGAACCCCCTAAGCGCACTCTTCGAAAATTTGGAGCGCGACCGCTCCCGCTGGCCTTTCTGGCTTCCCGTGGCCGTTGCTGCGGGCGTTGCGGGCTATTTTGGGCTTCCGGAGGAGCCTTCGGCGGCGATTCTGGCCCTGACGCCCGTTTTGGGGCTCGCGGCATGGTTGATCCGGCCCGTTTCGTGGCGAGCGGCCATCGGTCTGCTTGCCCTGACGTTCGTCAGCCTCGGCTTTTCGGCCTCCAAGATCGAAACCCTGCTCGACCGGCGTCCGATGCTCGACGGTCCGACGGATTTCGTCTCCATCTCGGGCCGGGTCGCCCAAACCGACATCATGCCCGGCAGCGTGCGCCTGACGCTGATCCGCCCGCGCATCGAAGGTATTTCGCCCGAAAAAACGCCCGAGCAAATCCGGGTCAAATTCCTTGAAACGGATTTTCTCTCCTCCCCGCCCACGGGCGCCGAGATTGCATTCAAGGGCATGCTGAACGACATGAGCGAGCCCGTCGCGCCCGCAGCCGCCGATTTTCGCCGCGCGGCATACTTCCGGCATCTGGGCGGCATCGGCTGGAGCCGAAGCTCCATCGAAATCCTCGACCCATCCCCCAAAGACTACACGGCAGGCGAACGGTTTTCGCTGATGCTCGAGCGCACACGCAAAACCCTTGCACGGCACGTCTACGCCCGCCTCAAAGGCGACGTCGCCGCCGTCACCGCCGCAAGGCTCAACGGCGAGCAAACGGCCATCACGCCGCCCGTCATGGACGCCATGCGCACGGCAGGCCTCGCCCACTTGCTGGCGACCTCGGGCGCGAACGTCACGATCATGGGCCTGCTGATCTATTTCCCGCTGCGCGCCCTGCTCGCGCTCGTGCCATGGATCGCCCTGCGCTTCCCGATCAAAAAATGGGCGGCCATCGCAGCCATACTATCGGCGCTTAGCTTCACGTTCCTCGTCGGCTCGCAAGCCGCCACCATGCGCTCGATGATCATGGTCGGCCTCGCCATGGCCGCCGTCGTCCTCGACCGCAATGCAACCCCTCTCCGGCTCGTTATGCTCTCGGCGCTCATCGGCATGCTGTTCGCGCCGTCGGCAACCATGGGCGCAAGTTTCCAGATGTCCTTCGCCGCCGTATTTTGCCTCGTCGCCTCGCAAGGCCTCTTCGGCCTGCGCAACCGCTGGCCGAACGCCTTGCCCGCATGGCTAGGCCGCATCCTCTCCCCCATCGCCGGGATCGCGCTGGCCTCGCTGCTGGCCACGGCGGCCACAACGCCCTTTTCAGTCTATCATTTCCAGACGTTCAACGTTTACGGTTTTATCTCCAACGTGCTGGCCATCCCGCTCACGAGCTTCTGGGTCATGCCGTTCACCGTCCTCGCCTACCTGTCCGCGCCATGGAACGCCGACGGTTTTTTCATCGACATGGCCGGGCTCGGCAACCGCGCCACCATCGCCATCGCCCAAACGGTCGCCGCCTGGCCGCATTCGACCTTTCACTGGCCCGCCATGCCCGCCATTGCCCTTGCCGCCGTGTCCCTTGGCGGATTCTGGCTCTGCCTGTGGCGCGAACGCTGGCGGTATCTCGGCCTGATCCCTGTCCTGATCGGCATGGCGTATCCGCTCTACACGACCGTTCCCGACATTCTCGTCTCCCCGTCGGGGCGCTCATGGGCGGTGCGGCTCGATGACGGGCGCTACGCCGTCCCAAGCACGCATCGCGAACGGTTTATTCTCGAACAATGGTCGAGGCTTCTGGGCGGCGCGAGGCTTGTCGATGCGCCCGCGCTCCCCGACGACCACGCCAACGTCCGTTGCGACGACTGGGGCTGCGTCTACCGCGCAGTTGGCCTCACCTTCGCCCTGCCCTCGAAAGACATCGCCGCGCCCGAAGACTGCGCGCATGCCGATGTCCTGATCGCGCCGTTCGCCGTGAGCGCCTGCGCCGCCCGCCGCATCGTCGACAGCGCGGCGTTGAAGCAGTTTGGCGCACACGCGCTCTTCCTCGGCCCAGACGGCCTTCGCACAAAGACGGCCTATCCGGCCCCCGGCCTGCGCCCATGGAGCAGAGGCTGGAAGGATAAAACCGCTTCAGAAACCGCCCATACCGCCCCGCAACACGAACAAAAACAAAGCCGTGCCGAAAGCAAAAACGGTCCGTAATTCAAATGTGCAGATCGCCCCGGGCAAAGGCCATTCGCACCTGCAACACGCGGGCTGCTTGCGACAGGGAGGCGAAGGTTCTATCCTTGGGCATTCAGCGAAAAAACAAATGGGCGGGACGTTATTATGCGCAAAGAAAAAGACGCTTTGGGAACGGTCGATATTGAAGACGATACGTTATGGGGCATCCACACGGCGCGCGCGCTCCGAAACTTCAGGGTCTCCCGAAGACGCGTGCCCTATACGCTGATCTCGGCCCTCGCGACGGTCAAGCAAGCGGCGGCGCTGACAAACGGCGAACTCGGCTACATACCCCCGAAAACCGCCGAAGCCATCGCCGAAGCCTGCGCAAAAATCTGCGCCAACGAAAAGGACTACGCAGCCTGTTTCCCGCTCGACGCGCTTCAGGGCGGCGCGGGCACCTCCACAAACATGAACGTCAACGAGGTTGTCGCAAACCTTGCGCTGAAATCGCTGGGCCTGCGCCCGGGAGCCTACGCCGACATCCATCCGCTCGCGCACCTCAACCTGCACCAGTCGACGAACGACGTATATCCCACAGCCCTGCGCATCGCGGCGATCGTGGAGCTGCGCGAGTTGTGCGACGAGCTGGCGAAGCTTCAGGGCGCATTCCAGAGCAAGGAAATGGAATTTCAGGACATCGTCAAAATGGGCCGCACAGAAATGCAGCCCGCCGTCCCGATGACCCTGGGGCAGGAATTCTCGGCCTTCGCCGACGCCGTGGCGCGCGACCGCTGGCGCACGTTCAAATGCGAAGAGCGCCTGCGCATGATCAACATCGGCGGAACGGCGGTAGGCACCGGCCTGACCGCGCCGCGCGACTATATCTTCCGCGTTGTCGAGATCCTGCGCTCGCTCACGGGGATGGGCCTCGCGCGCAGCGAAAACGTCGTTGACGGAACCGCGAACGTCGACGTTTTTGTGGAAGTTTCGGGCATTCTGCAAGCCGCCGCCGCCACGCTCTCGAAAATCGCGGGCGATTTGCGCCTGCTCCATTTCCTCGGCGAAATCGCCCTGCCGCCGCTGCAAGCCGGCTCGTCGATCATGCCGGGTAAAGTCAATCCCGTGGCCGCCGAATGCGTCATGCAAACAAGCATGGTCGTCCGGGCCAACGATTCCATGATCGGCGAATGCGCCTCGCGCGGCACGCTGCAAATCAACGAATTCATGCCGCTGATCGCGAGTTCCCTGCTCGAATCCATCGAGTTGCTCAAAGCGTCGGCAGGCTTTTTGGCCGGTCACGTCGTAGGCATCGCGGCCGACGCTTCCCGCTGCCGCGCGTTCGTGGACGAAAGCCCGTCGATCATGACCGCGCTCCTGCCGTTTGTCGGCTACGACCGCACGCTGGCGCTGCGCCGGGAATTCGACGCAGAAAAATCGGCGCAACCGGACTTGAAACTCAAGGATTTCCTGACCAGCCGTCTCGGCGAGGAAACCGTAGCGACGGCGCTGTCCGAAACCAATCTGGTAGGCCTCGGCCATTCTGGAAAAGGAACCGCATCATGATCGACACGCTCGCCGCCGGGACCCCCAAGGCCATGCGCCTGCACATCGGCATCATGGGCCGCATGAACGTGGGCAAATCGTCGTTCATGAACATGCTGGCGGGACAAGACGTCGCCATCACCTCCCCGCAAGCGGGCACCACAACCGACGTGGTCGAAAAAACGATGGAGCTTCTGCCGCTGGGCCCTGTCGTTTTGATGGACACGGCAGGCCTCGACGACTCCTCGGCGCTGGGCGAAGCGCGTATCGGCAAAGCGCGCAAAGCGATGCAGCGCATGGACGCGCTCGCAATCGTAACATCCCCCAACGACTGGAGCGACTTCGAAGACGCGCTTGTCAACGAAGCGCGCGCCAAAAGCCTCCCGGTGCTTGCCGTGGTCAACAAAACGGATCTGGCCGAGCCGTCGACCGAATTCCTCGCCCTGCTCGATGTGAAAAAACTTCCGTGGGTCGCGGGCTGTTCGACCGACGCCAAAACAGCCGAAAGCTTCAAAGCCGAATTCAAGGAACGCCTGCGCGGCGTTTTGCCCAAACTGTTCGGCGCCGCGCCCGCGCTGGTGGGCGACCTCGTACCGTCCGGAGGCATGGCGGCGCTGGTGGTCCCCATCGACCTCGGCGCGCCGCAAGGCCGCTTGATCGTGCCGCAGGTGCAGGCGATCCGCGACCTGCTCGACAACGACGCCTCAACGCTCGTCGTCAAGGACCGGGAATATGCGGCCACGCTGGCGCGACTCAAACAGTTGCCCGATCTGGTGGTTTGCGACTCTCAGGTCGTCGCCCGCGTAGTCGCCGACACGCCCGAAAGCGTGCCGCTAACGACCTTCTCGATCCTCTTCGCGCGTTTCAAGGGCGATCTCTCGGCGCAGGCCCGGGGGGCAGCGGCTATCGACACGCTGAAAGACGGCGACAAGGTCCTGATCGCCGAAGGCTGCTCGCACCATCCGCTGGAAGACGACATCGGCCGCGTCAAAATTCCGCGCTGGCTGCGGCAATATACGGGAAAGAACCTGACGGTCGACTCCGTCGCCGGGCACGATTTTCCCGAAAACCTGCAAGACTACAAGCTCGTGATCCATTGCGGCGGCTGCGTGATGACGCCGCAGGAAATGTCCTCGCGCCTTCGCGCCGCAGGGCACAAGGACGTGCCGATGACGAATTACGGAGTCGCGATTTCAGCCCTGCAAGGCGTCCTGCGCCGGGCGCTTTCGCCCTTCCCCGCCGCGCTGGCCGCCTACGAAGAAGCCCGGAAAGCCTGAGCGAAGCTCAGTCGTTATCCAGCCCCGGTTCCTTGCCCGGCTTCGCGGCACGACCGGGCTTTTGAGGCGAGCTGTTCGCCGTCTCCAGAGCACCCTTTGCCATCTTCGCAAGCGCGGAAAGTCCTTGCGCCTCCAAAAGCTCGACATGCTTTTCGCCCAAGCCCTCGGCAGGCAGGAAAGACGGCATCCTCTCGGAACCGACTACGCGTTCAACGGCGACAAAGAAGAAATTCTGAAATTCCAACATCTTTTTCAAAGCTTCTGGCTTCGACATGAAATTTTCGTCTTCTCTCTTCATCTTCATGAGTTCGTCGAAGAGAACGTCTCTTCTGGTATCTTCGGCCACGGTCAGGTTCTCGGCGAACCGTTTCATCTCATTTCCGGAGCATCCGTATTCCACATTTTCGTAAGCCCTGTCGATCGCCTTCAAAATGGGATCGACGTCTTCCTTGCTCAGTTCGGGATAGGACACGTCCGCCGACAACTCCTTCTTTACGGCCAAGGCATCCCCGAAAATCTTCGCAAGGCTGTTGAACTTGCAAGCCTCGAGAAATTTGACGCGTTGTTCGGTCATTCCCTCGGTCACGGCCAGAGCCGCCAGTCTTTCGGCGGGAACGGCGCGCTCCATAACGGAAAAAGAGAATTCGAAGGAGGCAAGGGACTTCATGATCCGCCACGGCGAACCGTTCAGGTCCGCGCCCGTAATGCTGCGTTTTATTTCATCCCGAAAAAACCCGTAGAGCCTGTCGTTTTCTTCCTCGGTGGACTCAGCGTTGATCCGGTCCTTCTCCTCCGGCAAAAATTCGGCGTTCAGGTTCTTGGTCGTATTTTCAATAGCCCTGTTAATCGCCCTCGCATCGTCATAGGTCAACCGCGCCTCAGCTTGCGGAACGACGCCCTCCTTCGCATCCCTGAAAACCCCGGCCAGCCACACGCACTTCTGGTCCTCAAGAAACCGGATGTGCTCATCGGTCACTTTTTCGATCACAACCAGTTCAAGCAGCTTCTTCCGGGTCACGGCGCGTTCGAACGAAGGCAGGACGATTTCGTTGATCATCAATCCCTTCAACAGCAACTCCGGGGAATCAGACGAAAGATTTTTCTCGACGATGGCGTCCATCATCTCGTTTGTAATTTCTTTCACCTTTCGGGATTCCTCAGGCATAAGAGCCTCTGACGCGTCAAGCCTTTCCTGAGAGGAAAGCGTCAGTTCGAACTTCCTGGCCATCTCGTAAAGAGCATCGATGAGAACTTTAAGATTTTCGTATGTCGCTTCCATAATATTGCTCCTTTTTAAAAAAAATCAGGGATTCGGAACGTCCGGCTGCATGCCCCTTGCGAAGGTTCGTCTTTGTCCGGCCCGTTTCTGGGCGTTATAGGCTTTCGTATAGGCTTCGAGATGCTCGGGATCGAGCATGCCCCGGCGGCTCATGTAAGCCCTGTCCGCCAATTCATCGGGCGTCTCCTCGAAAATCCCGCCGGACTCCGCAAAAGCTTCGATAACCTTCGCGCTCTTGAAGCCGACCATCATCGCGACGGTTTCGCCGAATTTGTTTTTCTTGTCGCTAAAAATCCCGCCTGCCCGCGCATAGGCCCGGATGGCTTCCTCGGGATCGTACA
>JAQUUS010000037.1 GCA_028693775.1 Alphaproteobacteria bacterium
GCACGAGCTGGATGACGGTTCGACCGGGACCGAGCTTGCGTTCGATCCGGCGCCGCATGCGGAAGTTTATACAAAAGGCGTCTATTCGTGCCTGTCCGAGGCGTTTCTTCAGCGCCTGACGCAGCTCGGCGTGAAGGAAGTGCATCTGTGCGGCATGGACACCAACTGTTGCGTTTTGAAAACCGCCGTCGATTTGTTCGAGCGGGGGTTTCGGCCCGTTCTGCTCTCGAAATTCTGCGCGAGCCATTCGGGCGACGCGTATCACGACATGGCGCTCAAGCTTCTCGAAAAACTCATCGGGCCGGGGCAGATCGTTTAGCCCGGCTTGTTCTTTTCGATTTCGTCGCCGTCCGGGAGCGGGCCGTAGCCTGCGGCTTCGCGTTTTTCGTTCGTCGTGAGGAAATCGGCCGACTGGATTTTGTTCCACTGGGTCTGCCGTTTTTCCGTCAGCGCGCTGATGCTGTCGGGGTCGAAGTCGAGGGCGGGTTCGTCGGCATACATGGGGCACAGCCACCGGTCCAGCGCCGCGACGACTTTGCCGATTTGCGGCAAGACCGTTTCTTCGTAAAAAGCCATGCGCGCCTGTTCGACGTTGGCATAGGTTTGCGCGTCGGGGACACCGATCAGCTGCGCGGGCACGCCGAACGCCAGCGCGATATCGCGCGCCGCGTTGTTGCGGCCAGAGAGCCAGTCCATGTCTTTGGGGCTGAGGCTCATTTCGCGCCATTCGAGGCCGCCTTCGAGGATCAGCGGGCGGCCTGCGTTGCGCTCGCCCTGATACAGCTGGCCCATTTCTTCGCGCAGGCGCTGTAACTGGTCGTCGGAGAGCGTGGCGGGGCCGTCCTTGGGGGCGTAGACGAGCGCGCCTGAGGGACGCGCGCCTTGATTCAAAAGCGCCTGATTCCATGCGCCGGATGCGTTGTGCTGGTCGATGGATTGCAGCGCCGCTTCCATGGGCGCGAGTCCGTACCAGTCGTCGAGCGGATGATACTGCTTGATATGCAGGACGTTCGACCGGCCTGTGAGCGGGTCGGCGGGCCATGTCGTCGTTTGGCCGTTCACGCTGTATTGGTATCCTTCGGGCAGGCCTGTCGGGCCGGGGATCACTTTCATGCGGTCCGGGCGCAGCGCATAGAGCTCCGTGGGCGCGCTTTCGGAGGCGGGCCGCACGGCCTCGATGTAGGCGTTGCCGAAAATCTGCAAATTCGCATGGAGATTTTCGAGAAACGTGATCCCGTCTTGCAGCGGGTTCGGATGCGCGAGAAGGGTGAGCAGGGGATGATCGGCCAGTTCGTTTCCGTCGGCGTCGTAGAGGATAAACGGCACTGCCGCCGCCGCCGTCGCGATATGCATGACACAGCGGTAGGCGATCACGTTTTTGCGAAACCCTTCTTCGGCGAAGCTCGCCATGCGGCGCGGCGTCCATTTCGGCTGGCCTGTGTGCGTCCATGCGATCATGGGCCCGGCGGCGCTGGTTTTGGTTTGCGTGCGCGGGCGAAAGAAGGTCGGTACGAGGTTGGAGACTCTCATTCTTGGCTGCCTTTTTGCTGAAGAAAGACGGTTTGGTTTGCGGCGCGGTTTTTTTTTAGAGGCCGAGACGCCGGAGCGTTCGGTCGATTAAGGTTAATAACCGTCGCAACAAGCGGTTTTTTGGTGCGATTCGGGCGATTCGCCTCTGAACGCGGTTTCGTCGACTCCGCCTTGGAGGCGTGTTAGCGTTACAAGCTCGTATCATTTGTGTTTCCATCTATGTTTATAAAGTCCTGGCCCGGAGGTCGTGATGAAGTCTGAAGAAATGCGTCCTTGTTGTATCGTCGGCGGTATCGCGCTGTTCGCCGTTATCCTTGCCGTGTGTTATTTGTGGTATGCAACGCCCGGTTCCGTTTATGTCTGCGAACCCGGCCGTGTCCTTGCGGGCATCAAGGACGGCAAGCCTGTGTGCGCCGCGTTGTCGTGCCGCCAGGTGAGCGCGACGAACAATCTCAATTCCCGGCGCGGCATTTCCATGGCCTCGTGCGCCGATGACGAAATCCTGACCGGCGGCGGCGGCGAATCCGAAGTTCCCGGATCGTCTTTGTGCCATGGCCGCAACGGCGGATTTATTCATACCAACAAGCCCGACAAAAACGGTTGGGTCGTCGACGGCTATTCGTCCAACTGGGGCGAAGATATTTGCACGTCGTCTGTGGCGATTTGCTGCAAGTTCGTCACCGAATAATCAGAGAAACCTGATTTTCGGTTCGCCGCGCGAGGGGTCGCTGAGTTCGGTCAGCGCCCACACGAGGGCGTCGACGCGATCGGGCGACGTCGCCATGTCGCCCGACGCCGTGAAGCGGCACATCTGATCCTCCAGAAGCGGCAGCGAATTCACATGATGCACGCGGCCTTGTTCGTACAGCGCCGCGACGGGCATGGCGCGCTCGACCTTGCCGCGCAGCGCCCGCACCGGCTTGAACAGCACATGCGGCGCTTTTTGCCGGAGAATGCGTTCCACAAGCTCGCCGCCTGCGTTCGTTTCGGCCACAATCATCTGCGCGCGCATCTCCTGATAGAGCATGATCGCGCGCTCGGCCCATGCATCGGGAGCGTAGCGGCCGGACCAGTCCTGAAGGACGTACAGTCCGCCGTCTACGCCACGCGCGGCGGCTACGATTCCGGTTTCGTCGGAAGAGGCGCCGCTCGTCATGGCAGGGTCGATCGCCACCACAACGCGCCGGAATTCCGGCACGCTGGCGACTCGCGCCGCGTCGATCCGGTCTCGCGTCCAGAGCGCGCCTTCCGTATCGTCGAGCAGCTCGGCGTCGAGCTCCTGCCTTCCCAATCGGGTTCCGCCATAGCGTTCGGTCAGCTGTTTCATCACATGCGGCGACAGGTTGTCGGCGTTTTCTGCCGTCCGGCCGCGCGTGAGGTACACATCGTCGTCCCGGCGCTTGAATAGATCGCGTAACATGTCTGTGTTCCTTGGCGTTGTCGTGATTACTACGCGCGGGTCGGGGCCGAGGCGCAATCCGAACCATAGCTGGTCGAATGCGTCGCGTTTTTTCCACGCGCCCAGTTCGTCGCACCACACCCGGTGGTGCTGCGGGCCGCGCAGCCGTTCGGGCTCGTCGGCCGAAAAAAGTTTGATCCGGCTTCCGTTGGACAGCCATAGCTCGCCCATCGACCGGTTCCATTTCTCCACGCTTGTGGACGGGATCGCCCGCAAAAGGCCGCTTTCGCCTTCGATGCAGGTGTCGCGCGCGTCCGCAAACGTCGGCGCGATGACGCCGATCCGCGCCTCAGGCGTCCAGAGCGCGTAGTCGGCGATGTCTTCTGCGCCGGTTCTTGTTTTGCCCCAGCCGCGTCCCGCAAGCAGAAGCCAGATCCTCCACGCCCCTTCAGGCGTGATCTGTTCCGGCCTCGCCTGCTTGAGCCATCTCATTCTGGAGGCGATGATATGCAAGCTTGACAAGGGCAAAGTCTGCAAGCAATCCCCGCGCCTCTGCAAGAGCTCGTTGACGTTCTTCTTCTTCGTTCTTCTGTTCTTCATCGCTTTTCCTCGGCGCGAAGCGGTCCAGCAGAATTTTCGCCGCCGCCGCACGCGTCGGTTCGCTTGCGCCCGCTCTCATGAGTTCGCGCAGGGCGTCGATGGCTTCGAGCGCCATCGCCGGATTTTCTTCGGTCATCGGGGCGTTCGTTCCTTTGAAAAGGGCGTTATATCGGGGCGTTTCCCTTGCCGTGCCGTTGTGGACTTCCGGTTTGGGGCGTGTTATTTATTGGCTTTCCTTAAAACTATAAGGAGGGAATTTCGTGGAAAATAATTATCCGGTTGAAACAGACACTGCCGTAACGAAGGCAGATATCGCACAGATCCACAAGTTTGCCACGCAGGCCATGGAAAAAGCCAGGACTGAGGTTTGCAAAAACAGGGGCGTTTCCCGCTCCGAGCTCTCCATGAGAGATTATGGCGATATCCTTATGCTGGCCTTGTCTTATGCGCCTGAGTATTTTCCCTCCTCTTGCGAAGCGGAAACCGGTATGCGGGAAGAAAAATCCTGCAAACCGCAAAAGTCTCAACAGTGCGTCGATTCTTCGGTAAAGCCCGGACTTTAGTTTTTGTTTCTTGTGAATTTCGTATCGCCCGGCCTTTGGGCGCAAGTCGCCGTGGCAATGTCAATACGACAGGGCGGGGACGGAGTCAAGGGAAAAATCACAAATTTTTATAAAATAGGGGATTTTTCCATTTTTAAGAACGGCGTCAACGGGTTAGAGACGCAGAACTCTTCTTTCCGGCGTTGCACCCGTCGATGCAGGACGCTGCGGAAGCAGTTTTATGATTTGCTCCGCCGCTTTTTCGGGCGAGTCGCCGCTGATGTCCAGCGTTTCGCATCCGAGCTCACGATAGAGGCGGTTGGCTTTCTTGACGTCGTCCAGAGCCAGTTCCCTGTCTTCGAAATACCGGTGTTCCGATCCATGGTCGGTTCCGTAGAGATGCTGGCTGATGGCGTTCCAGCCTCTTCTTTGGCCGCGACGTTGCAAAATGACTTTCCAGTGGCACACAAGGCCGATGACCAGCGGCGAACCTCTTTCCATGATTTTGGAGATGCTTTCGGACTTGGGGGAGTTTCCGTATATGGGAATGTTTGCCGCTTTGACGCCCCGGCGGGCGAGCTCGCTACAGAGCGCCGTTTTTCCGACGCCGGAGACCCCGAGCAAAAGCACATCTGCGTCGCGATGCAGATCCTGGTGATTACCATCATCTGTACTTCGAGCGTATTCGGTACATTCTTCAATGTCGCTATTCTTCGACATGCCGTTGATCCAAATATGGACGTCAGAATATGCTGAAGATCATGCTCCTTTGGCAGGCGCAGTCAAGGGGGCGCACTGAAGAATTATTTTTTAAAAATACTTCCGCAATGCAGAACGGCAAGACTGTACACGGTGAAAAAAACAGCGGTTCTTTTTTTGACAAAATATTTTTAGGTTGCGTGCGGAAGGGTGGGCGAGGAAAAGCTCCGGTTGTGGGTGCGGCCCGAATATTCGTTTTTTCTCCGGTAGATGTGGGCGCGCGCCGACTCTCTCGACAGTGCGGCCAGCGTGCCGTTAACCACCAAAAGGACCATCGTTGCCGATGAGAGAATTCTGTCGTGAAAGCAAAGGCGGCGTGTAAAATGATGTATCGCTTTTACATGTTCTTTTATCATTTTGTGAGGAGACCGATTATGAATCGATTCAGTTCCTTTGCCGGAGAAATCAAGAAGATTGGAGCCGACTTCAAGGCCTGCGTTGCCGAAATCGGATTGCCTCGCGCGATTGCGGCTACGGCTGTGACTGCGGCATCCACTTTGGGCGGCGCTCTCGCATACAGCTCGTCGGCGGTGGTCAATGCTTTGCCCAATCATTTCGACTCGCCCGTTCTGTCCGTCGTCTTGCCGCCGGAAGTCCTGACGCCTGCCAATGTCACTGGCTATTGTTTGGCGGCCGGCGCGACTCTGGGCTTTGGGGTCGGACTTTGCCTTGCGTATCCGATTGTCAGGAACGCGAAAAACCGTGCGGCTTTGTCTCAAAACCGATTGGGGTAGGGCCGTCTGTCCGATTGCTCCTTGTCTTTGACAAGCCCGTTTCCACGGATTAGCCTGAGAACGTTACTCACTGATTCGTGCGGCAGGACGGCCGCTTTCTTTGCCTAGGAGAGGGTATGCCTTTCGGTTTGCCGCTGCGCGGCGCCGGGATGAACGAAGGATATACCATGGTCGGCTCAATAGGCTCTTCATCGACTCTTCCTGTCGCGCAACCGCGAACTCAATCGTCGTTGCCAACATCGCGCTTGCGCAATACCGACATCCTCACCGCCATTCAGGATTCCGGCGGCTCTTCGTCGGCTCGGTCCGCCATGAAAGTGTTTTCGGTGGCCGATGCCGCCAAGGCGTCCTCTTCGGGCAACAGCAAGCTTCCGCGCGGAAGCCTCATCGATATTTTCGCCTGATCTCCGTTTTTTGGGGGCATTAACCATCGAACTCCGCATGGTTGTTTCGATTTTTTGGTGTTTCTGCAACTAATAAAAAGAAGTATTTTGTTCGCGATATATTTTTGCTTCTGTTTTTTAGGGATACTTATGAGCGTTTTTACTTCCGTTTCGGATAAAATCAAAAACACGGCCGAGATTTTCAAAGTGTGCGCGGGCGAAATCGGATGGCCTCGGACCGTTGCCGCGACTGCTGTGACCATGGGGTGCACGCTTGGCGGCGCCGTCTTGGCCAATGCTTGTAAAGTGAATTACGTTCTTCCCCATTATGAGTCGATGTCTCAATATGTAACCGTTCCGGCGAATGAGGTTTTGACGGCCAGTCCCGCCGCTACGACGGCTCTCTATTTGCTTATCGGCGGTTTTGTCGGATTCGCCGCCGGTCTTGGCCTGGCGCTTCCGATCGTGAGGAACGGGGTCGAAAAACGCGCCGCCGCGTTGCCTCAGAACAAATTCGGTTAAATCCGGTTTTAATTTATTATTTTTTTTCAAAAAGCGAGATCGAAATGAACGGTACGAGTAACAATCAAACAGGCGAAGAATTTAAAGAAGCGAGTCAAGCTGTGACAACCGATGCGCAGATGCGGCGTTTTGCCAACCGTATCTTTTTGGGCATTGGAACGGTCGCGTCAGCGGGATTGGGCGCTTATGAATATGCATACCAATGGCCAGCTCTTGTCGCCCAGCAGGCGACGTTGCCGGGCGTTTATCCCGATGCCGTTTTTGCCATGAACCATCCCAAGGTTTGGGCCGCGCAAACCATTTTCACATGTCTTCTTCTGGGGTATTCGCTTGGCTATGGCCTCTCCAGGCCTTTCAGGCCCGAAAAGCCGAAAAAGAAAGTTTCGTCCGACCTCAAGCGGTAAGACGAACCGGTTCTTCCTGCTTTCGGCAAGCGCGCCTTTGCGACTCCGCTTGATTTTTCTATCGGGCTTCGTCTACGCAAGCTGCTACCGCATAGCCGCATTGATCGAACGTGTTGTATTCGTAGGTCGCTGCCGGGCCGAGGTAGTGCACGGCTTTGACGATGCCGTTCTTCATGGTCACGTTCACGATGCAGAATCTTTTTTCGGATTCGCCCCCCGCTAGGGAAAAGGCCGTCGAGAGCGACGCGTTCGACCTTGGCTTGTAGGATGTTCCCGCCCGATAGCCGTTTTTGATCCACCGGCTGTTGCCGTCCGTCGACAGATACGACCAGACTTCGGTTGTGCCTTCGGTCTCTTTCTTTCTCGGCGGGCCCATGCAGCCCAGCACGTCTTCCTTCGTCATGCCGACCATGTGCGTTTTGGCCAGCGCGGCTGCGTCGTCGCGGCGCAAACTATGGCACGCGGACAGCGCGAGGGGAATGAGCAGGACGGCGAGGAGGGGGCGTGTGCTTGTCATGCGCGCATTCTACTTGTCCGTGCGGTCGTATGTAAAGGGTTGCCCGCAGCGGGCGCTGGACCCGGCGCCGTACCACGCCGCCAGCATTTCCAGACCTTCCCGGAGCGCCGGGAGGTCGCGCGGGGCGGGCGTTTCGTCGTGGCAGACGGTTTTGATCACTGCCGTTCCGTTGCGGCGGCCCATTTCGCGCACGGCTCGCCGCCAGCGCGTATAGGCCGCTTCTTCGGCATCGCTGCGTTCGCGCTCCGTGCGGAACGAGTCGCGCTGGCCCGGCGCGCCCGAATAGCTGCCCGTGACCCGCGCGGCGATGGAGGCCGCGAGGTAGTCGGCTTTGAATTTCATGCCCGCGTCGATCTGAAGCGCCGTCAGGATCAGCTTGAGGCCCAGAATATCGAGAATGTGCTCTTCGGTCGCGCGCGCGGCGAGGATGCCGGGGCGGTCGGTCGCTTCGAGCGCGCGGCCCGAATGCTGCCATCGCTCCTGAGGGCCGAAGTCGCTGTCGCGGCGGGAGCGGAAACGTTTGTCGGTGGAAACGGGGAGGCGTTTGAGCTGGGGCATGGCAAAATCTCCATAAGGGAAATAACCTATATGGAGAAAGGAATATCCCAGTGCTCCGGGGCTGTCAAGGATATTTCCCGCTATGTGCGGAACGTTCCCTTACTCTTCCCCGCGCTGCGACTCCCAAAGAGCCCGGGCGCCCGCAAGGCACGCGTCGCGGCGCATCGAAAAGCCCGAGCCGATCCACCGCTCTTCGATCTCGCGCAGGATCTCCCCGATCTTCGGGCCCGCAGGCATGCCGAGCTTGAGGAGGTCTTCGCCTTTGATCGGGAAGACCGGTGGCGTCCATCCCTCAAGAACCGACATGGCTTCGGCGGCCTCATCTCCCGCGAGCAGCGCGGCGGCGAGGCAGGCCGGGACGCCGAAGCCGTAGGCCATGCGCCGCAAGGCTTCGGGAGTGTGGTTCGTGCGCACGGCGGCGGGAAGTTCGGCCA
Source organism: Alphaproteobacteria bacterium (assembly GCA_028693775.1). Taxonomy (GTDB): domain Bacteria; phylum Pseudomonadota; class Alphaproteobacteria; order UBA9219; family UBA9219; genus CAIXLI01. The sequence continues at coordinate 8,383 of JAQUUS010000037.1, forward strand.
GAACGGCGAGCGCGTTCGTATCTTTGTTGGAGAGCTTCAGTCTCGATGCGACGTTGCGCGCGGTTGTTTCGTCTTCGGGGAGGAGAGACGCGAAGCGTACAACGAAAGCCGGGGGGGCAGAGCGTTTTTTCTCGGTTTGGAGCAGGGCATCGAGGCGCTCGAAGTTTTTGGTTTCGGGAAGGACTTGATTCAAAACGCCGCAGGACTCCATCAGGCGCAGGGCGGGCGCGGGGTCTTTGGAGCCCAAAAGCTTTGTGAGCTCGCGCGCGATGCGCTCGGCCGAGAGTGTGGGGATCAGCGGGGCCAGATCGCGGCAGGCCGACAGAGCTTCGGCATCGGGCGGCGGCGTTCCGAGCGCCGCGTAAAAACGGAAATAGCGCAGGATGCGGAGAACGTCTTCGCGGATGCGCGTGCGGGCGTCGCCGATAAAGCGGACACGTCCTGCCTTTGCGTCGTCGATGCCGCCGAAAAAGTCGTAGAGCGTTCCTTGAGCGTCGACGTACAGCGCGTTGATTGTGAAATCGCGGCGGGCCGCGTCTTCTTTCCAGTCGCCGGTGAAGGCGACCGTCGCGTGGCGGCCGTCGGTTTCGACGTCGCGGCGCAGCGTTGTGATTTCGTAGCCCGCGCCGCCGACAACGGCTGTTACCGTTCCGTGCGCAAGGCCGGTCGGCACCGTTTTGATGTTCGCCGCGCGCAGGAGGTCCATCGTTCGTTCCGGCGGGTGCGTCGTTGCGATGTCGATGTCGAGAACGGTCCGGCCCATCAGGACGTCGCGGACCGCCCCGCCCACAACGCGCGCCGTTTCTTCGCTGCCTTGCTTCAGGGCGCTCATCAGCGTTCGGACGGACGGGGTCAGGATTTTCGCTTTTTGCTTTTCGTCTAGGACCATGCGGTTTTCCTTTGTCGCCCAAGTTGTAGGTGAAATCCGCTTTCCGATCAAACGAAGCGAAAAACATGATAGTATTTAAGGGCTTTCAGGGAAGTAAATTCCAAAAAACACATAAAATACAATACGTTGACGACTCATCTTCCTGCGTTGAGAAACGGGGGATTTTGCCGTATGATTATATCATCTTTTTAAAGATATTTTTTTAAGGATTTCCTATGACGCTCTTTTCGCGCAACAAAGACAAAGCCAAGCCTGAAGCCGACGATCAGAGGGCTTATAACCTTTTCGAGCTTATCGAGGAAAAAGTTGCAGCGGCGGAAGCTCTTTATAGCTCCGCAGACGACAAGCGCCGTGCGGCCAAGGCGGCCAGGGATCTTGCCATCGAGGCCTGGACGCGAACCAGCGAAGAGCTTTTTCATAGCAAGATCATCAAATCCGAAATCGAGGGCGCCGTGGCTACTGTAGCCTGCTGGGGCAGTCTGGGGGTTTTTGCGATCACCGGAAGACCCGAAATTATGGCCTTCGGCGCGGCGGCGTGCCTGCTTCTCGACCGCAGGACGAAGAAGATATATAACGGCGGCCCTCTCGATCCGATGCACGATCCGAATCTCGATTACAAGCCTGCGAAAAAGGATGCCGGAAACAAGGAGGCGTTCAAGATCGCCAGCGAGCTTTACGATTTGTGCTATACCGAGCTTAAGGACACGGTGATGTTCCGTCCCGGCGGAAAAGCCGTTCCGCCTTGTCTGCCGGTCCCCGT
>JAQUUS010000038.1 GCA_028693775.1 Alphaproteobacteria bacterium
CTTTACCGATCGTAACGACCATCTTTATGACCATGCTCGGCATTTGCGTGTGGCCGCTTCCTTATCTGAATATCGTTATGCCGTCCCTCGCGTTCATTGCCTTGTTTTATTGGTCGGCACACAGGCCCGATTTGTTTTCTTCCTCATTCGCGTTTTTTATCGGGCTCCTGACGGATTTGGTCGGCGGCGGGCCCGTTGGCGTTTCAGCTCTTTTGTTTACGGCCGCGCATCAAATTATCTGGCGGCAGAGAGGTATGTTTGCGGGGCATTCGTTTTTTCTTTTGTGGGGCGGATTTGCGCTGGCGGCAACGTTTATGATGATTGCCCAGTGGATCCTTATTGCTCTTTATAATTGGCACTTCGTTCCGATTTTTCCTGCGCTGACGCAGACTCTTTTGTCTATCGCGCTGTTCCCGTTGCCCTGCTGGATTCTTATTCAATTCCAGCGCAGCATCACGAGCCCGGGGTAATGGCCGGCAATACAGAAAAAGCCCGTGTATTTACGCGCCGCGCTGCTTTGATCGGGGGCACGAAGGCCGCGCTGTTTTCGGTGCTTGTCGGGCGTCTGTATTATTTGCAGATCATCGAGGGCAGCGAATATCACAAAATGGCCGAGGAAAACCGGATCAATATTCGCGTGATCGTTCCTCCGCGCGGCCGGATCCTCGATCGCTTCGGCGTTCCCCTTGCTCTTAACGACCAGACGTTTCGCGTGGTTTTGCTTCCGGAGCAAGTCGAAAACCTGCCCGCGCTTTTGGATAAGCTCGAGACATATATTGCTCTGGACGAAGGAGACAGAAAACGCATCGATCGCGATATGCGCGAACGAAATGGGTTTAACGCCGTTATTGTGCGCGATAACCTGACGCGCGATCAGATGGACGTTATCGCCGTTCACACGCCGGAATTGACGGGCATCGATATCGATGCGGGGGAGGTTCGGTCTTATCCGTATGGCGATACGACGGCGCATGTTCTTGGCTATGTGGGAACGGCGTCGAAAAACGAAATCAACAGAGCCGATGAAAACGAAAGCGACGTATTGATTATGCCCGGCTTCCGCGTCGGAAAAACCGGCGCCGAACGGCAATACGAAAAATACATGCGGGGCCGGGCGGGAGACGTCGAAATGGAGGTCAACGCTCATGGCCGCGTCGTTCGGGAACTCGTTCGGCACGAACCGCTGTCGGGCGAAGATCTTATGCTGACGATCGATATCGGTCTTCAGCAGTATGCTCAAAGACGCATCTCAAAAGATGAGGGCGCTTCCGTCGTTGTCGTTGACGTTTTGACGGGCGAGATTCTGGTTATGGCTTCGCAGCCGAGCTTCGATCCCAACCTGTTTACCTTTGGCATCAGCAAGACCGATTGGGACAAGCTGAACAAGGATTCACGGTCTCCGCTGTTGAACAAAGCCATCGGCGGCGCTTATGCGCCGGGATCGACATTCAAGATCGTTACGGCTCTGGCGGCGCTTGAAGCCGGAGTCGTTGAACCCAGCACGCGGGTGTTCTGTCCGGGATATTATGAGCTGGGCGAACATAAGTTTCATTGTTGGAAGCGCGGCGGCCACGGCGCGGTCAATATGGTCGAGGCCCTTGCCGGTTCTTGCGATACCTATTTTTATGAAATCGGCAAACGCGTCGGGATAGATAAAATTCAGGCCATGGCGCGGCGGTTCGGATTTGGAAAACGGCTCGGCGTCGATTTGCCTCACGAGCATGCCGGGTTCGTTCCGAACCGGACATGGAAGCGTGCGGCTCGGCATCAGGACTGGCAACAGGGCGAAACGCTGGTTGCCGCAATCGGGCAGGGGTTCTTGCTGACGACGCCGTTGCAGTTGGCCATCATGACGGCGCGTGTCGCCAATGGCGGGTTTTCTGTGAGGCCGCGCATTGCCCGGAAAATCGGGGATCGTTTCGTTTTGCCCGAAAACTGGCCGTCGATGGGGATCAACCCGAAACATATGGATATTATCAGGGAAGGGTTGAATAACGTCGTCAACGAACAGACCGGGACAGCATACGGCGCGAGGATCGTTGAAGAAGGCATGGAGATGGCCGGAAAAACGGGATCGTCTCAGGTGCGGCACATCAGTGAGGCCGAGCGTGTGGATGGGGTTATTAAAAACGAGGCGCTGCCGTGGGCCGAGCGCGATCACGCCCTGTTTGTCGGCTATGCGCCCGTCGAAACGCCCCGTTTCGCTATTTCCGTCGTTGTAGAACACGGCGGAAGCGGCGGCCACGATGCTGCGCCGATTGCGCGGGATATTTTGAGGGAATGCCTGCTCAGGCGGAACAACAAGGGCTCCATCTAGGGAGTCGGGCCGGAGCTGTTTCCGATAGAAATCGAAAAAGACTCCGGCAGCCAACACCTAAGGGTGGGAACGGAAGGTCCGCGTGCCCACCCCCTCTCTACTCTAGGCGCGCCAAGGGTAGTCGAAAGCCGAGAACGAAGTCAATGTAATGTTCTTGCTTTGTTCTTAACGATCGGGTGTTTTTTATTTATTTTTTTGCCCGGAGCAGAAAAATAACCGATTGAAACAAAATAATATTAGTTAATCGTTTTTATATCGGAATGATTATGGTTTTTTCTCAGAGAATGAACTTCGACAAGTCTATGTTTTTGGCGAAGTCATTCAAGCGGTCCCTGACATAAGCTCCGTCGATTGTGAAGGCGGAGTCAGGTTTCTCGCTGGCGTCAAAACTGATGTCTTCCAGAAGTTTTTCGAGCAGCGTATGCAGCCTTCGCGCACCGATATTTTCGACGCTGCTGTTTACTTCGGCGGCGAGGCGCGCAATTTCGTTCAACGCTTCTTCCGTAAAATCGAGCGTGACTTTCTCCGTTCCCATCAAGGCCTTGTATTGCGTGATGAGGCTTGCTTCGGGTTCCGTCAGAATTCGTTTGAAGTCGTCTTGCGAAAGAGGCTGAAGCTCGACGCGGATCGGGAGGCGGCCCTGAAGTTCCGGCAAAAGATCGGACGGCTTTGCCATATGAAAAGCGCCGGATGCAATAAACAGGATGTGGTCCGTTCGGACCGCACCGTATTTGGTTGAAACGGTCGTTCCTTCGATCAGAGGCAAGAGGTCGCGCTGAACGCCTTCGCGGCTGACGTCTCCGCCTCCGCGAACGGTTTCGGAACGTGCAGCAATTTTGTCAATTTCATCAAGGAAAACAATGCCGTTTTGCTCGACGTCATCGATGGCTATTTCAACGACTTTGTCATTGTCGAGCAACTTGTCGGCCTCTTCGTTTTGCAGGACTTTGAGCGCGTCGGAGACGGAAAGCTTTTTCGTTTTCAGGCGCGGGCTGCCGATTTTTCCGAAAACATCCGAGAGGTTGATCATGCCCATTTGCGCACCCGGCATTCCGGGAACGTCGACCATCGGGAGGCCCTGGGATCCGGAGTCCTGCACTTGAATTTCGATTTCCCGGTCTTTGAGTTCTCCGGCTTCGAGCATGTGGCGGAACTTCGTACGCGTTTCGGGCGTCGCGCTTTCGCCGACGAGCGCGTCGAGCACGCGTTCCTGCGCAGCCTTGACCGCACGGGGGTTGACGTCTTTGCTCATGCGTGCGCGGACCATTTTGATGGCGACATCCAAAAGGTCGCGGACGATTTGCTCGACATCGCGGCCGACATAGCCGACTTCCGTGAACTTCGTTGCTTCGACCTTGTAGAACGGCGCTTGCGCCAAACGGGCCAGACGCCGGGCGATTTCCGTTTTACCTACGCCCGTGGGGCCGATCATGAGAATGTTTTTGGGGACAACCTCTTCGCGCAGGCCTTCGGGTAATTGCTGGCGGCGCCAGCGGTTGCGAAGCGCAATGGCGACTGCGCGTTTTGCTTCGTGCTGGCCGACGATGAAGCGGTCAAGTTCTTGCGTGATTTCTTTCGGGGAAAGAGCGGTCATGGAAGGTCTATGCTTTCTAGGGTGACGTTTGTGTTTGTGTAGACGCAGATGTTTGCGGCGATGCCGAGCGCCTTGCGCGCGATGGTTTCGGCGTCGAGACTGTCGACGTCGATCAGGGCTCGCGCAGCAGACAGGGCAAAGGGCCCGCCGGATCCGATGCCGATAAGGCCATCCTCGGGCTCGAGGACGTCTCCGTTGCCGGAGAGGATCAGGCTTGTCGTTGCGTCGGCCACGGCCATCATGGCTTCAAGGTGGCGAAGATATTTGTCGGTGCGCCAGTCTTTCGCCAGCTCGACGCAGGCGCGCGTCAGTTGGCCCGGGTGTTTTTCAAGCTTGACTTCGAGCCGCTCGAAGAGGGCGAAGGCGTCGGCGGTCGCTCCTGCAAAGCCCGCAATAACAGATTCCGATCCTCCGGATTTTAAACGTCGGACTTTTCTCGCGTTTCCTTTGACGATCGTTGCGCCCATCGATACTTGTCCGTCGCCCGCGACGACAACTTTATTGCCTTTTCTTACGGAGATGATGGTTGTGCCATGCCATATGGGCGATGTCGTTTCAGTCATATCGTTCCGGGGGTTGGGGTTAGGCCTGTGCGGCAGCCAGATAAAAATAGGAACTTTTTTTCTCTAAACAAGGGGAGATTAAAAAATGAGTTCGTCTTCGTAACGATCGGGCGCTTGAAAAATCCCGGGAGCGCGCGGCAAAAAATTCGTTCGAAAACGTTGGCGTTGCTGCACCTTTTGAAAAGAGGTAAGATGAGCGAATCAGAACAAGGGGAGATTGGCCTTGCAGCAAAACGTCGGACTGAATCCATGGCCCGTGATCGAGCCGGAAATTATGGAGGCAGACAGATATTTGAGCGGCGCAAACGCGCCTGAGCTGGAAGAAGACATCTCCTTGTGCATCCAAAGCGGTGCGCGCTCAATGATTCTGGATTGCTCCAGGCTTACCTATATGACAAGCGCCGGATTGAGGGCTTTTCTCGCTATCGCCCAAAAAATGTATGCGGTTGACGGAACGATTTTCATTAAAGGCCTCAGGGGCCAGCCGCGCCAACTCTATTTTGCTTGCGGCATGGATGTCGTTCTTCCGCTGGTGAAGGAAGAGCGCCGCTCTCCGGCCCTTCGTCGCTGATTTTTTATTTTTAAAAGCCGCGATGCGCGGCAAAACATGGGGTATCTATGTTTCCTGTTTCCGTTTCTATTACAAAACATCCTCACGCAGACAATCTGGACCTTCCTTCCTATGCGACCGAACATGCGGCGGGCATGGATTTATGCGCGGCCGTGACGGCGGATGTCGTTTTGGCTCCCGGCGAACGCAAGCTTATTCCCACAGGGCTTTCCATCGCGCTACCGGAAGGATACGAAGCGCAGGTCAGGCCGCGTTCGGGCCTTGCCCTCAAAAACGGAATTGCCGTGCTGAACAGCCCGGGCACCATCGATGCGGACTATCGCGGCGAGGTTCAGATTATCCTTGCCAATTTGAGCGATCAGCCGTTCACGATCACGCGCGGCATGCGTATCGCCCAGATGGTCGTCGCTCAATACAGCACGGTCTCATGGCAGAAAGTCGACGCGTTGCCGGAAACCAGGCGCGGCTCCGGCGGTTTTGGATCGACAGGCGTCGGCTGATTTATTTGCGGCTTAGCATGCCCTTGACGGCATCCTGAATGTCGGAGGGAATGATCACGAACTTGCCGTTTGGCGTTCCCGACATTTTTTCGAGCATCTTTATATATTTTTCGCCGAGCAGGTAGGCCATCGGGCCATCGTGCTCGCCGATCGTTTCCGCAACGCGCTTGATGGCTTCCGACGATGCCGTGGCAAGTGTGACTTGCGCTTCGGCGTCGCGCTTGGCGGATTCAAGCCGCGCGTCGGCTTGCAGGATCATCGATTGCTTTTCGCCCTCGGCCCTTGTCACCATCGCCTTGCGTTCGCGTTCGGACGCGGCTTGCATTTCCATGGCTTTTTGCATTGAGGCTGAGGGCTTGATGTCCTGAATTTCGACTGACTTGACCGTCAGGCCCCAGTCCATGACTTCTTCGGCAATACTTTCGCGCAGGCGCGCTTTGATTTTGTCGCGCGAAGAGAGCGCAACGTCGAGTTCCATTTCGCCGACAATCGAGCGCAGCGCGGTCATGATCAGGTTGCGGATGCCGTCCGCGAAGTTGACGATGCCGTAAACGGCCTTGACCGGGTTTGTGACTTTGACGAAGGCAATGGCGTTGACAATAAGCAGCGCGTTGTCTTTCGTGATGACTTCCTGTTCGGGGACGTCCAGCATGATGTCTTTGGTGATGACGCGGCTGGCGACGCGGTCCAGATAGGGGATCATGAAGTTCAGGCCCGGCAGGAACGTGCCGTAGTATTTGCCGAGACGCTCGACACCCCATTCTTCGCCCTGCGGCACGATGCGAACGCCGCGCATGATCGTTACGATTGCAAAGCCGACAAGGACAATCGTAAAAAATTGTCCGCCCGTGATAATCATGGTTCGCTCCTATGCTTTGGTTATTTTTAAAAAGCTTCCGTCAACGCTGACGACTTTGACGCGCGTTCCCGCAGCGATTTTTTCGTCGGAGACGCAATCCCATACATCGGCCCCGATCAGAGGCGTTTGAAACCGAACCTTGGCTTTGCCGAAGGGCTCAATATCGTTAACGAGGAGTCCGACTTCCCCAATGGCCTCGGCCGACGATCTTCCGGAGGTTATTTTGTGCTGGTGGGGCTTGAAGACCATAAACCACAGGACAACCAAGGCTATGGAGGAAACCATCCAGACGAGAAGTTGGGCGACAAAACTTGTATTTGGCAACAAATACAACAACATGGCGACGACTAGACCGCCGAGTCCGAACCAGACGAGCACAAACGCCGGAACGACAAGTTCAGACGCGATAAGGCAAATGCCAAGGACCGCCCAGTGGTACCATTCTAATTCCATGGACAAACAATGGCGGGGATAGCTTAAAAATTGATGAATGCGCCAAAAATGCCGGAATTAAAGAATCTTCTGGAAATCGTTGATTTTTTTGTGCATAAGGGCGCTCGGCATCGCTTTTGGCGATGGCCGTGCCGGTTCGACTGGACGACATCCTGGTTCCGGTATTTTCCAAAAAACTCAAAAAAAGGAGACATCGATGTCGACGAAGAAAGAGATTATTACCAAGCACGCCCGCAGCAAAAACGATACGGGCTCACCCGAAGTGCAAATCGCGATTCTGACAAATCGCATCAACACGCTGACGGCTCATTTCGAAAAGCACGCCAAGGATCATCATTCCCGCCGCGGACTTCTGACGCTTGTCAGCAATCGTCGCAGCCAGCTGAACTATCTGAAAAAGACGAAACCCGCCGTTTACGAAAAGCTGATCGGCGAACTGGGTTTGCGCAAATAACAACGTATTGCATGGTTCGATTTTCGGTATCTGGCTCTATCGACCTGTCGGCGTTAGTGGCGCCAAAGACCGGCATGGGCCGCCCTATCGAACGAAACATCGTTTCTCAAGCCCCTGCAGGGCCTGGGACGCAAAAAAGCGCGCGCATTCAACGTATTAAACGCTTTTTGGCCAAGCGGACCGGGCGTTTTGCCGAAAAAAAAGAAAATCGGGGTCTGGGGCGGCGGATAGAACGCTTCCAAGCCCCGGCTTTTTATGAGAAGCTCGGCACTCGAAAAGATGCGACGCTGACCGGCGTTGAAAAAGAATGCCGGGATAAAGAATTCATGAAGCAACTCGCAGCATGAAAGGCCGTCCGGCATAGGGCCGAACGGGACTCAACGGAAGGCACGGCCTTCCATAAAAGAAAGAGGACTTAACGATGTTCAAGGTTTATCGGAAAGAAATGGAATGGGGCGGCCGGATGCTGACCCTCGAAACAGGCCGCATGGCTCGCCAGGCCGACGGCGCCGTTCTCGCCACTTACGGTGGCACGACCGTCTTGTGTACGGTTGTAAGCGATAAAAGGGCCAAGGAAGGCCAGGATTTCTTTCCGCTTACGGTCAACTATCAGGAAAAATCTTATGCCGCGGGCAAAATTCCCGGCGGATATTTCAAGCGCGAAGGCCGCCCAAGCGAAAAGGAAACGCTTGTCAGCCGTCTGATCGATCGCCCGATCCGTCCGCTGTTTCCCGAAGGCTATCTGAACGACACGCAGGTTATTGCGACGGTTTTGAGCCATGATTTGGAAAACGATACCGACATCGTTGCGATGATCGGCTGCTCGGCTGCGCTGACGGTTTCCGGCATTCCCTTCCTCGGCCCCATCGGCGCCGCGCGCATCGGATACAGGGACGGTCAATTCCTGCTCAATCCCCCGATGCAGGAACGCGGATGCTCCGACCTCGACCTCGTTGTTGCGGGCACGAAAGAGGGCGTGTTGATGGTCGAATCCGAAGCCAAGCAGCTTCCGGAAGCCACGATGCTCGATGCCGTTGTGTTTGGGCACAAGAATTTCCAGCCGGTTATCGATCTCATCATTTCGCTCGCCGAAATGGCTGCGAAAGAGCCGCGCGATCTGCCGCCTCCGGCGTTCGACAAGAAGACTTTGCGTACCAAGCTCGAAGCGCTTATCGGCGCGGACATCAAGGACGCCTACGGCGAAACGGCCAAGCAGGCCCGCTATGCCAAGCTGGATGCGGCTCTTGAAAAGGCGATCGCAGCCATTCCGGCCGAAGAGTTCACGGACAAGCAGGTTGCCGAAATCGTCGAGCTGATGAAGTACGACTACGTTCGCAACATGATCCTCGACACGGGCCGCCGTATTGACGGACGCGACACCAAGACGGTTCGCCCCATCGTTTGCGAAGTCGGCATTTTGCCGCGCACGCACGGTTCGGCGCTGTTCACCCGCGGCGAAACGCAGGCGCTGGTTGTCTCCACGCTCGGCACGGGGCAGGACGAACAGATCGTCGATGCGCTCGAGGGCGAATATCGCGAACCCTTCATGCTGCATTACAATTTCCCTCCGTACTCGGTGGGCGAAACGGGCCGTATCGGAAGCCCCGGACGCCGCGAGATCGGACACGGAAAGCTCGCGTGGCGCGCAATTCATCCGTTGCTTCCGCCGAAGGAAAAGTTCCCGTACACGATCCGCGTTGTCTCGGAAATCACCGAGTCCAACGGGTCGAGCTCGATGGCGACCGTTTGCGGTTCGTCGCTGTCCTTGATGGACGCGGGCGTTCCGATGCCGGCTCCTGTTGCGGGCATCGCCATGGGCCTGATCAAGGAAGAGCGCGGCTTTGCCGTTCTGACCGACATTCTTGGCGACGAGGATCACCTCGGCGACATGGACTTCAAGGTTGCGGGCACCGAAACGGGCGTCACCTCGCTCCAGATGGACATCAAGATCACGTCCATTACGGCCGAAATCATGCGCATCGCGCTTGAGCAAGCCAAGGCGGGCCGCATGCACATTCTTGGCGAGATGGCCAAAGCCATCGGCACCGCGCGCGACAGCGTCAACAAACACGCGCCGCGCATCACCACCTTTACCGTTCCGAAGGACAAGATCCGCGAAGTTATCGGCAGCGGCGGCAAGGTCATTCGCGAGATTTGCGATACGACCGGCGCCAAAGTTGACATCGAGGACGACGGCACGGTCAGCGTGGCGGCAGTCGATCAAACGGCGGCCGATGCGGCGATCAAGTGGATCAAGGGCATTGTTACAGAGCCGGAAGTCGGCGTGATTTATGCGGGCAAGGTCGTCAAGATCGTCGATTTCGGCGCTTTTGTGAACTTCCTCGGTGCGCGCGACGGCCTGGTCCATATTTCGGAAATCAAGCCCCAACGCATTGAAAAAGTGTCTGATTTCCTCAAGGTCGGAGACGAAGTCAAGGTCAAGGTTCTGGGCATCGACGATCGCGGCAAAGTCAAGCTGTCGATGAAAGCCGTCGATCAGGCCACGGGCGAGGACTTGCAAAACAAGCCTCAGCAACCCGTATAAGAACCGGTTGCAACCAATCGAAAGAACGGGCGGCGTCGAAAGACTCCGCCCGTTTTTTATGTTTACCCTTTGGTAACGCGCATACTTTACTCTCTTCTGCGAAGCCTGGCCGGGCTTCTTTCCGGCAACAACTTTTTGTGTGCGCAAATGAAA
>JAQUUS010000039.1 GCA_028693775.1 Alphaproteobacteria bacterium
GCCTGTATTTATTGTTTAACTATTATGCAATTTCCGGGCGACAGGGGGATTGGATGAAGCTGTATCGGGGTTTGAAAGCGGCAAGTATCGCGCTGATCTATATATGTGTCGGCTCCTTGGCGCTGGCTGCTTCGCCGAACGACGGTTTATGTCCGGCGACAAACACAAAGCTATGCGGGATGAAACTGACCTTGCCCGTGGGCCGGGATGGATCCGTCTAAACCGTGGCGATGCCTGCGCGCTATGTGGCGCGCGAAGCATCGTGGCAGTGCATCGGCGAATGGGGGAGTCTGCCGGTCTACCGACTGATGGGAAGCGAAACGATGCTGTGCACCCTGAAGAGATGCGATCCGGGAACCGTGACCGTATGCGGGTTGCGGTTCGACGTGAACGTGGAAATCCCGGTGGATGAGATCGTGAAACTGTCGGTAACGCCCGATCATTTTGCCTCAACCGAGATAACGCCTCCCGGCATCCATGTACAATGCAAGATTGAGGGCGGCGTGAGGCGGTACGCCACGACGGACGATCCCAAGAAGTTGTGCGGCAAGTTCGCCTGCCTGCCTGCGAAGCTGAGCGCCTGCGATTCGACCGTTTTTGTGGACAGGGCGGCTGACCCCGGCATGGTCGTCGAAGCGCGCACAAAAGACCGGCGATCCGTTATTGTTCAATGCCTTGAGGAGGAAGGGCGGGCCCCGCACTACGTCGCCGTAGATTGCACGGGCGGCAGCAAGCCGAGATAGATTGACTCAGTTTGATAGAACGCTATACAACGGCCCCAAAACTTGCCTAAAATTCGTGCGACTCTCCCCGTTGGCCGTTCAGTCGGCGAACGGGTGTTTGTTTGGATTCCGTAAGGTTCACAAGGAAGTACAATGTCGGAGCAAGAAAAGATTCTCATTCTGGATTTTGGTTCTCAAGTGACGCAGTTGATCGCGAGGCGCGTCCGGGAAGCCGGGGTGTACTGCGAGATTCATCCCTACAACCGGAGCGACGACGATATCCGGGCCTATAATCCGAAAGGCATCATCCTGTCCGGCGGTCCCGCATCGACGCTGGAGACGGGAAGCCCGCGCGCGCCGAAAATCGTGTGGGAGCTTGGCGTGCCGGTCCTTGGAATTTGCTACGGCCAGCAAACGATGTGCATGCAGCTTGGCGGCTCGGTCGAAGGCGGCCACACGCGCGAGTTCGGAAAGTCGCAGCTTGAGATCAAAAGAAAAAGCGCGCTCCTCGAAGGCGTGTGGGAAACCGGATCGAAATATCAGGTCTGGATGAGCCACGGCGACCGTGTGACGAAAATCCCCGAAGGCTTCGACATTGTGGCCACAAGCGAAGGCGCGCCCTACGCGTTCATCGCAAACGAGCAAAAGAAATTCTACGGCGTCCAGTTTCACCCCGAAGTCGTCCACACGCCCGACGGCGCGAAAGTGCTCGGAAATTTCGTCCATAAAATCTGCGGCTGCGCCAGCGGCTGGAGCATGAAAGCGTTCCGCGCCACGGAGATCGAGCGCATTCGCCGTCAGGTCGGCGCCGGAAAGGTCATCTGCGGCCTGTCCGGCGGCGTCGACAGCGCGGTTGCGGCGCTTCTGATCCACGAGGCCATCGGCGACCAGCTCACCTGTATCTTCGTGGATACGGGCCTGATGCGCGCGGGCGAGGCCGAGCAAGTTGTGACCCTGTTCCGCTCCCACTACAACATTCCTCTTGTCGCCATCGACGCGAGCGAAAAGTTCCTGACGGCGCTAGCAGGCGTCACGGACCCCGAAAAGAAGCGCAAAACGATCGGCAAGCTGTTTATCGACGTCTTCGATACCGAAGCCGGAAAAATCAAGGATGTCGGTTTCCTCGCGCAAGGCACGTTGTATCCCGACGTGATCGAAAGCGTATCGTTCACGGGCGGCCCGAGCGTAACGATCAAATCGCATCACAACGTCGGCGGATTGCCCGAGCGCATGAATCTGAAACTGATCGAGCCCCTCAGAGAACTGTTCAAGGACGAAGTGCGCGCCCTTGGCCGCGAGCTCGGATTGCCTGAGGTCTTCGTTGGCCGTCATCCGTTTCCGGGCCCCGGCCTCGCGATCCGCGTGCTTGGCGACATCACGCCCGAAAAGCTCGAGGTCCTGCGGAAAGCCGACACGATCTATCTCGAAGAGATCCGCAAGGCGGGCCTCTACGACAAAATCTGGCAGGCGTTTGCCGTCCTTCTTCCTGTCCGGACGGTCGGCGTAATGGGTGACGGCCGTTCGTACGATAATGTGTTGGCCTTGCGCGCGGTGACGTCTGTGGACGGCATGACGGCGGAATCCTATCCGTTCGAGCACGCTTTTCTTGCGGGCGTGGCGACGCGCCTCATCAACGAGGTAAGAGGGATCAACCGCGTAACCTACGATATGACCAGCAAGCCGCCGGGGACAATCGAATGGGAATAGGACCGGCACAGGAGCGGAGAGGAGGGAGGAGCATGATAACCAGGCAACCGGATTCCAAAGCCGTGAGAGAGTTGGTCGAGGCCATCCTGGCTTTGGAAAATGTGGACGAGTGCCGCCGTTTTCTGATGGATATCTGCACGCCGAAGGAAATTGCGGACCTCGCAGACCGATGGACAATCGCGCGGATGCTCGACGAAGGCAAAATGTCCTATCGAAAAATCCACGCGCAAACGGGAATCAGCATCACGACAATCGGGCGCGTTGCGCGGTTCCTGCAACAGGAGAACTATCAAGGCTATCGTTTCCTGCTTGACAGGATGAAACAAAAGTAAACCGGCGGAGTATTCGCGAGCCGCATGAACCAGAATATCCAAACGCTCATAGACAGGATCGACGCCTTGCCGCCCGCGCATATGTTCGGGCGGGTCGTCGGCGTTCAGGGATTGCTTGTCGAAGTTGCCGGGATCGACAACCGCCTGTCTGTGGGAAGCCGCTGCGCGATTCTCGCGCGCGGCGACCGCCGCGTCTTGTGCGAAACGGTGGGTTTCCGTGACGGCAAGGCGCTGATGCTTCCGTTCGGCCCGCTCGAAGGGGTGGGGCTTGGAAGCAAGGTTGAAGTTTCCGGAGCCCAGCCGACGATCATGCCGACCATGGCATGGCTCGGGCGCGTGGTGAACGCGCTGGGCGAGCCGATAGACGGAAAAGGCATATTGCCGCATGGCGACGATCCCCGGCGCATCCGGTGCCAGCCGCCGCCTGCGCATACGCGGCAGCGCGTGGCCGGGAAGCTGGATCTCGGCATCCGTTCGGTCAACGCCTTTGCGACGATCTGCAAAGGCCAGCGCATGGGGATCTTCGCGGGTTCCGGCGTCGGAAAATCCACATTGATGTCGATGGCGGCGCGTTACACGTCCGCCGACGTATCGGTCATCGGCCTGATCGGCGAGCGGCGCCGCGAAGTTCAGGAATTCATTATCGACGATCTTGGCGAAGAAGGCCTTGCCCGAAGCGTCGTGGTCGTGGCGACCTCCGACGAAGCCCCCCTGATGCGCCGTCAAGCAGCCTACATGACTCTTGCCATAGCCGAATATTTCCGCGACGAAGGCAAGCAGGTGCTCTGCCTGATGGACAGCGTGACGCGTTTTGCGATGGCGCAGCGCGAAATCGGCCTTGCGGCGGGCGAGCCGCCCACGACAAAAGGCTATCCGCCGACGGTTTTTTCGGAGCTGCCCAAGCTTCTGGAGCGTGCGGGTCCCGGAGAAGAAGGCCGAGGCAACATCACCGGATTGTTCACGGTCCTTGTGGATGGCGACGATCACAACGAGCCGATTGCCGACGCGGCGCGAGGCATTCTCGACGGGCACATCGTGCTGGACCGGTCGATAGCCGAGCGTGGCCGCTTCCCCGCAGTCAACATCCTGCGCAGCATTTCGCGAACGATGCCTGGCTGCAACAGCGAAGACGAGAATGCGCTGGTGAGCACTGCGCGGCGGCATCTTGCGGCCTACGAAAACATGGCCGAAATGATCCGTCTCGGAGCCTACCGCCGAGGAACGAATCCCGAAGTCGACGAAGCGATGAATTTCTATGCGCCGCTCGAAGAATTCCTGAAGCAGGGAAAAGGCGAAAGCACGACCTTCGAAGAAACGTATGCGCGCCTTGCCCAGATTCTGGGCATGGGCGGCTGAGATGAAAAAAAGCTTCAAAACGCTCATCAAGCTGCAAAAAACGCTGGTCGATGAACAGCAGCGGCAGTTGGCCCAGCTTCGAGACCATCTCGCGCTGATCGAAACGAAAATAGCCCAGTTGCAGGTTTTGCAAGTGCGCGAAAAGAAAGCGGCCGAGCAAGATCCCGTCACGCGAATGACCTACGGCGCGTTTCTCAAAACGGTCATAACCCTGAACCGCGAGCTCGAAAAGCAGCGCCGTTCCCTTGAGGGAGAAGTCGTGAGAGCGCAAGCCAAGCTGGCCGAGCTGTTCGAAGAGCAAAAACGCTACGAGATTGCCGAAGAGCAGCGCCTCGAGGAGATTGTGCGCGAAGTCAAGCGGCTCGAAACGCTCCAGCTCGACGAAGTCGGCGGCGTCATGCACGAAAGAAAAAGAATCAACGACTAGGTCACAATGCCCTTGGGCGTATCTTTTCTCATGACCATCCAGTGATGTCTCCCGACCTGAAACGAAAGAGTCCCCGCATAGCCCACGGCATCGAGGGCCTTGATATAAGAGGAACGCAATTCGTTATGCAATCCTTCGGGCAGGGAGGCCTCGCTGCGCAAAATCATGTCGAGCTTTTTCTGTTGAACGAACCCGTCGATCTGCATGGAGCCGAGCCTGCTGAGCCGCATATCGATCAAAAACCTGATCTTGCCCGGCGTGCGCGCCCCGGAAGAAGAGTCTTTTTGAGAGTCCCTGTCGGAGTGAACGTAAAGCGTGAGGTTTTCAAATTGTTTCTGGGCGAAAAGGGGGATCGGATACGAATGCCACTCGCCGACCACAGGATCGTGCGACGGCTGGCCTGCAGCGTTCAGTTCTTTTGACAGATGCCCGACAATATCGGCTTCCCCCGCGCTGTTCAGCGTATCGATGGCGGTATTTCCCAGCCAGCTTTCAAGGCTCCCTTTCTTGAACGCGCCGAGCAAAAGCATAAGCGCGCCCGAGAGGGCGTCCGTCGGCTGCGGAAGAAAGTTCGAGACGACGTTGTGAAAAATATGAGGGCTAAGCCGTTCGAGAGCGGCCAGAGCCTGCGGAAGAGCCTGAAAATTCAGATCCGGCGACTTAAGCGTAACGGGCGGTTCATCCCTGGCCTTGTCGACGGAAAGAACGAGCGTCGTGCCGACAGGAGCCGAAACCTGAGCCTTGATAAAGAGGGTCGCATCTCCGGCTTTAAGAACAAGCTGCCCGTTCGCGCCCGTTCCGCAAACGGTAGCCGAGATCTGGTTCGGCGCGAGTTCGGGCGGCGGAACGCTCAGCGCCGAGGCGGCCTGTTGGCGAAGCGTTTGCGGAAGAGCGATTGAAACGACATGAATCGAAACCTCCGTTCCTTCGGTCAACAGCGAAACGGCCGAAGGCGCGGATGCAAAAACGTCAACCGGAGCCGGGCGTAAACGGGGCGTTTCCGTTCTCGCAGGGATCGCCTGAGGCTGTACCTGAACGTTCTGCGCCTCAGGAGGGACCTTCGCCAGAATGTCTGTCGCCGGAGGAGCGGCCTGAGCCTGAATGTCCGGGGTCCGCACCTGAACCGTAGGCGGTGCGGGCGTTTCCTGAAGCGAAAGAACCGACAGCCGGTAAGGAGCCATGGCGGGTTTCTGGGACAGCGGCGCCTGAGGCGGTTCGGCTGCCCTGAAGCCCTGCGAAGCCCAAGGCTGTTTCGGGGCGTCAGCCTCTTGTTTTGGCGCTTCGGCCTGCGGAGCCGTTTGCGCCGCCCGTTGCAAAGAAGCCTGCGGGTCTGCCTGTCGCGGCAACGCAGGTCCGCGCGGGCTCGCAATTGCCTGTTCTTCTCCGCGCGGCGTCGGCGGCAGAGGCGGAGCTTGTGTCGGCGTCTCGAAATCCCGGGCCTGCGGCAAAGGAATGGTCAGGTTTTCCAAAGCGGGAGGTTTGAGTTGCCGCAAGGAGGCAAGCATCGATTGAGTCTGTTCGTCGGCGAGAATAGCGGGCGGCGGCGGCAGAGCGGGAAGAACGATAGCGCGAAAATCGTTCCCTGGCGCAATGGGCGGCGCCTGTCTGTCTCCGCGTGCTTCCGAAACAGCGGCCCTGACATTTTGCGTAATCGCAGGCGGCGTAGGAACCAGCAAAACGCCCTGCGTCGGCGGCGATCCGGGCTGAATCGTCAGGGGCAGGGGCTTCTGGGCCTGCGAAAAAAGCAGCAATTGTTTTGTGAGCGTTTGTTTTTCCGCCGTAGCGAGATAAGAAGCCAGCGAAACGACAACGTTCCCCATGGACGTGGAAAGAACGAGATTGGCGTCCGAAACGACCACAGGCGTAGCATTGAGTTGCAGTGCGCGGGCCAGATTTTCGATAGAGGAGGGCAGCGTTGCCACCGAGACCTGAACGGCGGTAGTCGCAGACGAAGCCGAAGGCGTAGCCGCCGTGGAGGAGGAGGGCGTCGGAGGAGCGAGAGGAATGTCGGCCATCGACTCCTCCGTCTCCCTAGAGCAAAAGTTGCTTCGCAATGGCCTCGACATCCTTGGCTGCGTCGCAAACGGGCGAGCGGGTCAAAAGAGGCGTCTGGGCGCAAATGGCGTCGCGAACCTTGGTGTCGCGGCGAATGATCCCCGCGAGCGGCGGCTCATAATGCAAGAAGCTCTGGCAAGCCTTGCGAATGGTTTCGTAAGTCTTCCGGCCTTCCGAAACGGTGTTGGCCATATTGACAATCACGCGCAAATCGGCCGAAGGATTGGCCGCATGAGAAAGCTTGATAAAAGCATAAGCGTCCGTCAGCGACGTAGGCTCGTCGATCAAAACGACAAAACCGATAGCGGCAGGTCCTGCCATTTGCCTGACGGGTCTCTCGATTCCCGCGCCCAGATCGACCACAACGGAGTCGTAATTCCTGGCCATGACAATGAGATCCTGACGAAGATTCGTGAGTTTCTGAGCCGGAAGCGCCGCAAGATTTCCCGAACCCGAGCGCCCCGCCAGAATATCGAAGCCGCCGTCCGCATAGCGTGTCACAACGGCCTTGAGCGGCAGGTTTCCGTCAACGACCGAGCCCAGATCGCGTTCCGGCGTAAGTCCGAGTTGAATATCGACGTTCGCAAGCCCAAAATCCCCGTCGAACAAAAGTGTCTTCTTCCCAAGCTTCGAAAGTGCATGGCAAAGAGTGATAGAGAACCACGTTTTTCCGACGCCGCCTTTGCCCGAAGCGACGGCGATCATGTTGGGGCAATGCAAAAGAGCGCCCGCCGTCGGCGTTTTTTCAACTCTCAAAGGAATGGGATCGGTCATAAAATAACTCCGTCGGTCGAACATGCATGCATCGAAGCGTTCATCCCCTGCCTCCAGCGGCCGCAGGCCCGAACATGGGTTTATGAGAGGCCGCAGAGGCCGTTTTCGCCTCGGTCAAAAGAAGCCGCGCCAGAACGACAGGGTTCATCGGCTGCAAAGGCTCCGTAACGCTGGCCGACATGCTGTAATTGCAGAAAGGCAAATGCGTTTCGAAAGCGAGGCGCAAAAGGCTGCCGATTCTCCTCACGGTGTCGAGGCGGGTAACGAGCAGGCGCGAAGCGCCCGCGCTCTTGAATTCGAGCGCCAGATCGACAGCTTCGGCGGCGTCGAGTCCTGCGGGAAAAACAAGCGTTGCATCGCCGACGGCGCGGATAAACTCGCGCAAAAAGTCTTTCTCCGACGGATCGAAAGGATTGCGCCCCGCCGTATCGATAAAAACGGGCGCGCCCATATTGACGGAAACAACATCGCGCAAGGCATAGCGGTCCTCGATCTCGACCAGATCGATCTTCAAAAGGCGCGTAAAAGCGGCCAGTTGTTCCTTGCCTCCCGCGCGGTCGATATCCGAGCTGACAACCGTCGGTTTTTTCTTTGCGAGCGCGGCCTGCGTGGCGAACTTGGCGGTGCAAAGGGTTTTGCCCACGCCCGGAGGCCCCACAAACATCAAAGGCCCTGCCGCCGGATCGAGCGGCGCGAACTTGAAATGAACGTCGATAGCCGCGCCGAGCGAAACGAGCGGATCGTCTCCCGCGAACTGCGTGGCCGAAGCCATGATTTTTTCCGCGATCTGGGCCTGAACCTGATGATAGGTCAAAGCCTCGGCAATTTTTTCAAGAGCCTCAGAGCCCTCAGCCTGCTCCGAGAAGCAAGGATCCTCATGAACGGGCGCAGTTTCGTCAATGGCGGCAGTCACGCGAATACCGCCGTTTTCGTCTTCGCGGGTCGCGACGATAATGGCGTCTTCGCCCAGCGCCTCGCGAACCGATCGCATCGCGTCGGTCAGAGTGGAGCCATGAAATGATTTAAGACGCATTTATATTTGCCCCAAGGTTTTAATTTTAGCCTTCGGATGAATTTCATTTTGAGAGAGAACCGTGGTTGTAGACCTGAAACGTTCGATAACGGACCTGACATAATTGCGGATGGGCGGACTGACCAGAAGCACGGGAGCCTCGCCGATAGCGGCCTGTCTTTCGTAAGTATGGCGAATGGCGTTGATAAACTGCTGCAAGCGGCTTGGAGCCATGGCGAGTTGCTTGGCTTCGCCCTCGCCGATAATGGATTCGGCGAACGCATGCTCCCATTCGGGTGAGAGCGTGAC
The DNA here is from genome assembly GCA_028693775.1 of Alphaproteobacteria bacterium. Taxonomy (GTDB): domain Bacteria; phylum Pseudomonadota; class Alphaproteobacteria; order UBA9219; family UBA9219; genus CAIXLI01. Next base: position 8,695 of record JAQUUS010000039.1, read on the forward strand.
GATAGGAATGTAGCCCATCTCGTTGGTGTTGGCGTCCGAGATCTGGCGAGCGAGGCGCGTGCGAACGTGCTCCGAAATGGACGAAAGGTTGCGCGTAACGGCGGTGGCCTCCGAAATGCCTTCGAGAATGGTCGGAAGATCGCGAACGGAAATGCGCTCCGAAAGAAGGTTCTGCAAAACGCGCTGAAGCCCGCTGACGGTGACCTGTCCGGGAATGACGTCCGCGACGAGTTTCTGCTGATCCTTGCTCAGTTCGTTAAGAAGCTTTTGAGTTTCCGCATAGGAGAGCAGGTCGGACATGTTGTCCTTGACCAGCTCGGTCAAATGGGTCGTGATAACGGTAGGGGGATCGACGACGGTATAGCCCTTGAAGAGAGCCTCTTCGCGATAAGTCGGATCGATCCACGTTGCGGCGAGACCGAACGTCGGCTCGATGGTCGTCTCGCCGGGCAAAGCGATAGGCTGGCCCTTGGGATCCATAACGAGCAGCATGCCGGGCCTGAGTTCCCCGCGTCCCGCCTCGATCTCCTTGACGCGAATGACATAGGCATTGGGCGGAAGCTGCAAATTGTCCTGAATGCGAATGGCGGGCATGATAAAGCCCATCTCGGTCGCGAGCTGTTTGCGCAAGCCCTTGATCTGATCGGTCAGGCGCTGCCCTGCCTCGCTGTTGATGAGGCTGAGAAGGGCATAGCCCAGTTCCAGACGGATCATGTCGATAGACAAGGATTTTCCGATAGGCTCCTCGGTGACGGACGCAGGTTTCTTGGCCTCCGCAGCTCCGGCCTCTTCCTCCAGCCTTTCCTTTGCGGATTGCGTCGTTGTATAGCAAGCGAACCCGGAAAGGCCGCCCAGAATGGCGAACGGCAGAAAAGGCATGCCCGGCATGATCGCCAGAAGGCACAGCGTGGTCGACGCGAGCCCCAAAGCCATCGGATAGCCGCTGAGCTGCTGGAAGAGCGCCTTGTCTGTCGATCCCGAAAGATTGGCCTTCGTAACGAGCAAGCCCGCAGCCACTGAAACGAGCAGGGCGGGGATCTGCGTCACAAGGCCGTCGCCGACGGTCAGGCGCACATAAGTGTCGGCGGCCTCAAGAACGGGCATATTGTGCCTGAAGGTGCCGATAGTAATGCCGCCCACGGCGTTGATGAA
>JAQUUS010000040.1 GCA_028693775.1 Alphaproteobacteria bacterium
GTCGGGCTCGACTTCTCCGAAGCCGATGCCGCAGACGGCAAAGCGCCGGAAATTCTTTTTATACAGCGTCTTTCTTTTCGTTTCGATGTATTGAGAAAAATTTTCAAATCTTTTCTTTTTCCCGTATCTTTTGCGGACAATGGCTTGTCCGTTCAGGTCGAACGAGATTTCGTAACCGAGCCATGACTCTTTTGTCAAATAATCCGGATACTTGTGCGGCCTGTCGATGTCGATTTTATAATATTTGTCGGCAGAGGAGAGGCGGTCCGATATAACGAACAAGGCTCCCGGGCGATCGGCAAGGCGGCGCAGATCTTTGCACAAGGGCTCTGCGGCGTTTTTGATTTCGGCAAGCGTATCGGCGATCTTTTTTTCTGCATCCGATTTTATTTTTTCTTTTTCGTCTATTTTCTTTTTCCGGGCGGCAAGAAGTTCTTCTGCATATGCGACGGTGTCCATCGGTCTGAAGCCTTCGGGGGTAAAGGCTTCGAGAGCTTTTTCCACCGCTTGTTCGGACGGGAGCGTTTGAGATTTGGTATGGTCAGACATGTCGATCTCTTACGGGATGAGGGGGCGGGAATATCTTCCGCAGTCGATAAGTTCGTGAACGAGATAGCGCGAAATGGCCGACGTTCTTTTCTTGATCTTTTCCGGTCTCAGGGGGCCAATGCCGTGGCTTCTACAGTTTATCGCCCGGAAGTTCCATTGATGATCGACGGTCATGGTTTTACGATAGGCTTTTCTCGAGGGAAGGCTTCTCGGCGCGAAATAGCGTGACTGATGCTTTGACCAATGCAGGCTGCCTGTCGAGATCATCCCGCTTATGACGAAGGACACTTGATACCCGCCCCAATTCGTTGCCGGCCAGAAGGGGCCGTCTCTCTGATCGTCCTTGAGCGGCTCTTTCTCTTTGGGGTCTTTAGGCTCGATCTCAATCACATAGCAATAGTCTTCTTTTCTGTCTGACACCGAGAAATTGGAGCCCGGTTGGGCGGAAAGGTCTTTGAGATTCTTCAGGAGAACGGAAGCGGCTTCTTCGATTTGATTGAGCAGATCTTTTCTGGCGTCTTCCTTTTTCTGTTGCTTGTCGAGGATGCCGTTGGCGTAGAGAACGGCTTCGGTCGCGGGGACGGCGGAAAGCGCCGGCGAGGCGGCGCCGGATGCCGCTTCGATTTTCGCGAGCGCGCTCTGAATGTTTGCGTTGAATTCTTGTTCGGTTTTCGGTTCCGGAGAAACGGTCATTTTTATGTCTTTATGTAGGGCCTTGTTGCAGGGAATGTACGTCGGGGTTCGAATAGAAATTATTGTCTATGAGTTCTTTGACCAGACGGTTCGTGATGCCGGAGTTGCCTTTTCTTACGAGGTCAATCGTGTAGGCGTTTTCGTAACAGCCGGTCGATTCGGACACTTCAAAATTTGATCCCGGCTGGCGAGCAAGTTCCCTGAAGTCCTCGACCAAAGAGGCTGCAGCCACTTTTATTTCCTCGAGTAGGACATTTGCGTTGTCTTTCTCTTTTTGCTTTGCATCCAGAATGTTATTGGCTGTTTTAAGTGCGAGATTTTCTCTGGGAGCGGAAACGTCTTGTTCTTCCGGTGTTTTAAGGAATGGATAGTTTTCTTGAAACACTCTTATGATTTCATTTTTGACGGTCGTTTGGTCGCAAGCGTCTCCGGGGGAAGATCCTTGCGTTTTTTTTGCGCAGAGCCGTTCAATTTTCTGAAGGGCCTGCTTGATCTCTTGATCGTAATCCCGAGTTTTTTTTAACTGAGCGTTTTGCTCGCCGATGTTATCAGTCGCCCGATTTTCGGAAACGCCATCCGCAGGTTTTATTTTCTGTTCCATGAACGAATCCAATAAAAATATACCCTTCAAGTCGGTCCTGTGGGAGAGAGGGCATAGCCGCCTTTTTCGGTCAGGCGTTGAACCATAAACCTCATGATCTCCGGCGTTCTCTTCGTTATTTTTTTCGCAGAGAGCGGCCCAAAGGAGATTCCCAATATGTCGTATTTGCGAAAACTCTTTTCCCTATTTTCCCAGAGCGCCGCTTTTTGAGGGTTTTTGATGTCTTCATGGTTGAGCATGACATCGCCGTAGCCCATTGTGCCTTCCGTGCTGAACGATACCCAGCACCCGTTCCATTCCCAGCATCTGTTTCTGTTGAGCGTGGTTTTGGGGAGAATTTTGATCGTATACGCGGTTTTCTTTTCGTTGATTTCTTCCTTCACGGTCACTTTTGAGCCGGAAAGGGTTTCGAGCTCCCTCATGTTTTGCAATATCGATGCTGCAGCGGTTTTGATTTCCTGAAGCCGCTTTTCCCTGGCCTGTTCTTCCTGCTCTTTTTCACGGAGGATATCGTGCAGGACGCTGTTCGTTTTTACTGCAGGCGAGGTAGACTCAAATTTGCCGAGCGCCTGAATAATTTCCGGCGTCAGGTTCGGATTGACCGGAGATTTTTGCGCCTCATCGGATATATGCATTGTGGGCATCGGAAATAATTCGTTCTTTTAAAATAAACAAACAAGTTCTATGGGGTTACCCCCCGTGTCCTTATTAATAGGGCTGCATCGCCAAAGCGTAAATACTTTCGTTTTTTATACAGGCGTTCTTTTCGTTAACCCTTTTTTCGCCGTGCGGGGGTTAACCGAAAAAGCCCTGATTTATCAATGTGTAAACTCCGTTTTGAAAACGGGGCTTATAAACTCGGCGCTGCCGCAGATTTTTGGAACCGAGCAATGAGATCCCGCGAGATTTTTTCGCTCTTTTCGCCGATCTTTTCCGGCGAAACAGCGCCAAAACCGTGTCCGAGCAGGCTGTGCTTGCGGAATGTGTCTTCATACAACGGCCGGGGATAGATGGATGCGCAGGAGACCGGCGTGACTCTGCTCATGACTTCGGCAGAATAAAAACCTCTTTGATCGACGAGTTCAGAGACAACAACCTTTCCGTTCTTGTTGAAGTCGATGGCATAACCGTATTTGAAGGCAAATTTCGGATTTTTTTCAGAGGCTTTTTTTGTTAACAACTGAACGGAATAACAGTGTTTGTGGGCTGCGGCTTTTACGACGATGTCCGTTTCGGATTGGGCGGCCCAGTCTCTCATTCTTTGGACCAGAGGGGCGGCGGCGTCTATAATTTGTTCTATCATGGACAGGGAAGATTTTTTGCTCAGGGACATCAAGAACTCCATAAAAAATAAGGCCTTATGGAGCGCAACGATACCAGAAAAACGAAGGGTTCCCCAGCCCAAAAATACTTTCGGGTGAAAGAAGAGGCCGGCGGGTCGCCCCGGTTGCGGTTTAATCTGTTTTTAACCAGCAAAGTCCAGATTTATCAAAGTCTAAAGCCAAAATCGGGACTGTTTTTGCTCATGGAGCCTCGCGTCAAGCAGAAAGGGTTATTGGGCGCACTTATTATATTGTGCGCGACGCTATTGGGCTGCATTCGCGAAGATTCCCTTTATCCGTTGCTATCTTCGCTGCCGATCTACAATCCGGAGACGATGCGCTTGCCGCCGATTGTGCGCAAAGACATCGTGTCCGTTCGATCGAGGGTTCCGGACGATCCGCCGGAGGAGAGGGAACCGCTCTTCTCCAAACCCAAGCCGAAGACGCTGCCGCCTGTAGAGGCCGTTGCGGCTCCTCCGGATCCGGAGGAGACGGAAGAGGCTAAAGAAGACGAGCCGGTTCAAGAGGAAAAACAGGAACAGGCGGAAAAACCTGAAAAAGACCCGGTTCCGGTCATCGACAAAAAAATCCTTCTGGTGACGGGGCGGCATACCTATTTCATCAATCGCGAGGTTCGGTCGAACAATATCAAAATGTTTCCGAGGTGGACGGGCATGCTCGCCCGCTATGGCGCGGAAAACCACAAGCTGGATTCCGTTTGCGGGCCCGACCGCGATACGCCTTGCAAGCTCAAGGAGTGGAAAGACTTTCTCGAAGACCTCAAGGATGAGCCCCTGATGGACAAGATTACCGAAGTCAATCGCTATCTCAACAAATATCCCTATGTTGACGATATCGTGAACTGGGGGATCGTCAATTATTGGGAAACGCCCTACGAATTTCAGCGCAAAAGCGGCAATTGCAAGGACTACGCCATCGCCAAGTTCATGTCGCTCAGGGCCATCGGCGTGCCGGGCGATCTCATGCGGATCGTCGTTTTACGCGATTTGAACCTCGGCGGAATCATTCATGCCGTTCTGGTTGTTTCCGTCGGCGAAAAGAATTATATATTGGATAATCAAATCAAGCAGGTTATCTCCACTGACAAAGTCTATCACTATGTGCCGATATATTCCATCAACGAAGAGCACTGGTGGCAACACTTCATGCTGGAATGAGCTGGAAGGGGTTCAATATGGCAAATCCGCAAGACTACTCTTCTCTCAAGATGCCGAAGCTGAAAAGCCCGTCGATTAATCCAAAGGCCCTGATCGTTCTTGTCCTTGCAATCGCAATCATCGGCGGCACCGCCGTGACCCGCTTTGTCAAGGCCGAAAAAAATCGCGAGCTTCTTTCGTGGCAAAACCGCCTGGCTCTGATTGCGGACAGTCGCCAGGCCGATGTCGAACGCTGGCTCGACCGCTACTACAAGGAACTCAGCGATGTGGCGGGCAATCCTTCGCTTCAGCTCTATCTGACCGAGCTTTTGAGCGACCCCGGTGCGGCTACCGCCGAAGATCCTGCGCAGGCCGTGTTCTTGCGCAACCTTCTTTCCATGACCGCCGACAGGCTCGGTTTTATCGCGCCGCCCTCGAAGGAGCTCACATCTATTAATGCCGATGTACGGCCACCGTCGGGGGTCGGCATCGCCATTCTCGACAAGGACGGAAAGTCTTTGGTTTCGACGTCGGCCTTCATGTCGTCCAATCCGGACTTGCCTGCCAAGATCGAGGCTTTGCCCAAGGACAAGGCTTCCCTGATCGATATTTTTCAGACGCAGGACGGCAAAAGCCGTATCGGGTGGGTTGTTCCGATCTATCCCATCCAAACCGATCCATCCTCGGCCCAGCCTATCGGCAGGCTTGTAGCCGTCAAGAACGTGGATGGCGATCTGTTCAAGCTTTTGCATCATCCGGGCGCGACCGACAAAACGCTTGAGGCCCTTTTGCTCAGGCGGGAAGGGGACAATGCGTTTTATCTTTCGCCGCAGGAAGACAAAGGCGCGGCTTCGCAGCTTGCTCTCAATACGCCCGATCTCGATGCGGCCTTCGCTCTGCAATCGCCTGGCGCGTTTGCGCAAAAACGCGATGGACGTTCGCGGCTTTCGCTGATGACCAGCCGTCCTATTGTCAGGACCCCTTGGGTTTTGATGCTTCATGTCGACCGGGATCAGGCTTTGCGCGACAGCGAAGTGCGCTTGAGCCAGATTCAGTACAGCCTGTTCTTCGCTCTTTGCGCCATGATCGGCGGTATTGTCGCCGTCTGGTATTATGGAACGTCGAAGCGCACGATGCTTTTGTCCCAGCAGACCAAGCGTATGGCCAAGCAGGTCGCCGCTCAGGAAAAGCTTTTGCGCGTTGTCGCCGACAACCAGCTTGAGCCCATTGTCATCGCCGACAAGGACGGGATCGTCCGGTTCGCCAATGCCAAGGCGGCAAAGGTTTTCCATGTGGAAACGCTCGACGTTTCTGGAAAAACGCTCGAAGCCCTGATGGGCGCTGCTTACGCCAAGAGCTACGAAGAGGCCAACAAGCTCGCTTTGGCGCGTAACGCTCCGTTTGTGCGCACATGGGCGCAGGAAAACGACGCCGGGGTCAAGGTGGTCATTCGCTCGGAGCATATTCCTCTGTTCCACGTTCCCGTCGATGAGCTTGAGGTTCCGACGGCGGGCGTTCTGATGATCGATCAGGATATCACCGAGATCGTGAACGAACGCGAGCACCGTGAACGCATTTTGCGCCAGATGGTCGATATGCTTGTGACGATGGTGGATCGGCGCGATCCTTATGCCGCCAGCCATTCGGCTTGTGTCGCTTTTGTGGCGAAGGCGATTGCTTCCAACATGGGGCTCGATCGCCAGCGCATCGAGGCTGCGGAGACGGCGGGCAATCTGATGAACATCGGCAAGCTCCTCATCCCCAGCGAAGTCCTCACCAAGCCGACGGCTTTGACCGAAGACGAGATGCGCAGAATTCATCAGTCCCTTCAGCACAGCATCAAGCTGCTTGAGCGCGTCGAGTTCGATGGGCCGGTGGTGGATACGCTGCGGCAGGCGCAGGAGCGTTTCGACGGTTCCGGGCCGATGGGGCTCAAGGGCGAAGGCATCCTGATTACGGCGCGTATCATCGCCGTGGCCAATGCGTTCGTCGGAATGATCAGCCTTCGCGCCTATCGCGATGCGTTGAGCATGGATGAGGCGCTCAAGACGCTCCTTGCGGGGATCGATACGCAATATGATCGCCGCGTTGTCGTTGCTCTTGCCGATTATGTGGAGAACGGGCCGGGCAGGGACGTTATCTCCAAGCTTCTTCCGGCTGAGAAGCCGCAGGCCCAATAACTGAGGCTTTTTCAGGCCAATAAAAAACCCTTCTCCTGAAATCGGGAGAAGGGTTTTTTGCTAGGCTTTGCGGCTTATCAGTAGCGCGCCGTGATCGAGAAGAAGATCCTCGGGCTGTCTCTGTAGTCGCTTTGGCTGTTGTCCGGTCCCATCAAAGGAACGTCGAGTTCAAGCGTGCCCGAGAAGTTTTCGGTCAGCCTGAAGCGCGTGCCCAAGGCCCACGACGCAAGGCTTGTGCTTGCGGTGTCGGTTCCGGCGGGTGTCGCTCTCTTCCACGCTTCTTCGATGTCGAAGCTCGTGTAGATCTGATAGGATTCCAGATAGGGTTCGTCGACGAGTTCGTCGTAGCGGAATTCGATCTTGCCGCCGAGGCCGCTGTCGCCCAGAGCTTCGGAAGGATCGAAGGCGCGGCCGAAATCGGAGCCGCCGAACGAGAACTGTTCGTCGGTCATCAGCGATTCAAACGAATACTGGCCCGTTGCCGAAGTCAGGATCGAGAAGCCGTCCGGCAGCGGTTGCAGGCGCGAGGCGTCGAAGTTGACCTTCGTGAACGCGCTTTCCGCATTGGGGCTCGACCGGTTGGATCCTTCATCCGTGGCGTCGAAAATGTTCAGGCCTTGGCTCAATTGCAGGTCGAACGAGTCGCTGCCCAGGAAGGAGTCGAGGAAGTTGTAGGTTGTGCCCGCACGGAGGACGCGCACGCGGTCGCGGATCAGTTCCGTTCCCGAGATGACGTCGATTGCCGTGTTGTGGATGTCGAACTGGAAGCGGCCGACCAGCGATTGCTGGCGCGAACGCAGGAACGGGCGGCTGATCTTGGCCGACACCAGGTTCGAGCGGCCCTTGATGTCGAGGGGCTTCAGGTCGTCGCCGGGGTTCGTGTAGGTGTGCGAGGCCAACAACGTGATCCGGGTGCCTTCGGAGTCCAGGATTTCGTCATGTTGCAGTTCCGCGAGGAAGAGTTCCTTCCACGGGTTGGCCGTCATGAAGCGGGCCTGCGTGTGATCGTACGACGTGAGGATCGAATTGGCGCCGACGACGAACGTGTGTTGCCACGGGCCGATGTATTTGCTGCCGCGGTTGTCGAACGTATAGGACGCTTCGAGCCTCTTGCGGCGAACCGTGAGGATCAGGTCCGCAGAGCCGAACTCCACGTTCGACGGACGGATCAGGCCGGTGATTGTCGAGCCGGGAAGATCGTTCATCAGGAGCATGTAACGCTCGAGATCCGCCATCCGTGCGGGGCGGGAGTTCTTGATGCCTGCGGTGTATCCGGCAAGGCGTTCGTGTTCGCGGTCGTCGCCGATGTCGCCTTCGTAGGAGATGTTGCTGATGTAGCCTTCGATGACGCGCACTTTCAGCGTGCCGTTCGCGATTTCCTGCGTGGGGATGACTGCTTGCGTCAGGATGTAGCCGTTGTTACGGTAATAGTTCGTGATGCGCATCGCAATGCTTCTTGCATCGAGCAGGGAAATGGTTTTTCCGATCTGATCGACATAAGCGAACGACAGATCTTCGGCCGTGTATACGGTCGCACCTTCGATGATGACTTTCTGAAGAGCGAATTTGTTCGCTTCGAGTTTCTTGCGAAGCGCTTCCGGGATCCTCTGGGATTCAACCGGAGGAGGGACCGTCAGTTGAATGCGGCTGGTCGGTTCTTTCGACGGCGCCATTCTCTTTTCGATTTGTCCCGGCTGGGCGGTGGAGGGAACTTCAACGGCGGCGTACGACTGGGAAAGTGTCGCGCCCATGACAATAAGTCCCAAAACAGGGAGGGCGGACAGCGAACGTACGCGATGTAAGGAGCTCTTGGAGCCTCGAATGGTGCGGAGCATCGATTTTTCCTTTGTATATTTAAAATTATTAACTATTCGCGCAAATGGCTACGAAACTAAATTTATCCATATATTTTGGCTCTGTAAACACTGATTTGTTCCAAAATACAACGAATACGCATTTTCTACACCAGTGTTACTGAAAGTAATACAACAATCTGATGGCGAAAGTATTTTTTTAAGTTGATAATAATTCATTAAACCTTCATATTCCCTTAACAATCTGTTAAACTTTTTTATCGAACCAGAGATTTTAGGAGCCATAGGCCATGACGACAAAAAACAGGGGATTTGTGCGTAGCGCTGCCGGTTTTTTAACCGCGGTATTGTTCGCGTGCCCGGCGCTTGCCGCAACCACTCTCCCCGTGACGACCGTTACAAACACGAATCCCGGTACAACTAATATTGCAACCAAAGGTACCGTGACGTCGACGACCAGCGGGACGACCATGGACTTCAACCAGTCCTCGACCAAGGCGGTCATCGATGCGAAGAGCTTCAACGTCGGCGATCATAGCGGCGCTTCCGAAACGGTCAATTTCAACAACAATTCGCCTGCCACGACGATGTACACGCTCGTGAATATTCACGACGCCAATCCGACCAAGGTTTATGGCACCATCAACGATGCGCACGGCGTTTTGTATCTGGTCAACACGAACGGCATCAACTTCAAGGACGGATCGCACGTTAACGTTGCTGGCCTGATCGCCACGACGAGCAGGATCAATGCCGACGATTTCTACAACAACGACAAGCCTGTCTTCTCGAGCTCGGGAAGCGCGGACGGCCTGATCGTTAACGATGGCACCATTACCGTCAATACGGACTATGATACCAACATGAAGGGCCATGGCCTTGTCGCGCTCGTCGCGCCGCGCGTGGTCAACAACGGCGTTATCAACGCAAACTATAACCGCGTTCATCTCGCCTCCGGCGACAGCTTCGGCATCGATCTGATGGGCGACGGCCTGATCAATCTGGCCGCCAGTGACAGCATGAACGAGCAGCTCGTCAAGGTCGGCGAGCAGGGCAAGATTTACGCCGACGGCGGCGAGATCAGAATGACGGCCGCGACGGCTTCGAACGTTGTCGACAGCCTCATCAACGTCAAAGGCCTCGTGCAAGCCAACTCCATCGACAATCAGGGCGGAAAGATCGTTCTCACGAGCTCTGTCGTTGGCACCAGCACGGATTACACCAACAAGCAGGGCATCTATGTCGCCCAGAGCGGACAGATCGTTGCGGACGGCGGCTCTATTGAAATTACGGCCAACGGCGTGAACAACGTTCCGACCGGCCTTGTCAACGTTGACGGACGCGTTCAGGCCGATACGGTCGGAACGAACACCGGCAGCATCGCCCTGGCGAGCAACCAGCAAGTCGGCATCGGCGACGGAGTTGCCGGCGGAAGCGACGGACTTTATGCCCGCGGCGAAGGAACCGAAAACGGCGGATCG
>JAQUUS010000041.1 GCA_028693775.1 Alphaproteobacteria bacterium
ACATGGAGCTGGCGCTTCAGCATCCCGACTACGGCTACTATCGCAAGCGCGATCCTTTGGGCCGCACGGGCGATTTCATCACGGCGCCCGAAGTCAGCCAGCTTTTCGGCGAAATGATCGGCGTGTGGTGCGCTGAGGCATGGCGCTCCATGGGCCGGCCCGATCCGTTCGCGCTGGTCGAGCTCGGGCCCGGACGCGGCACGATGATGGCCGATATTTTGCGCGCCACCGTCAACGTGAAAGGCTTCCATGCCGCGAAAAAGCTGGTTTTTCTGGATAGCAACGAAACGCTTCGCAAGCGGCAGGTCGAGGTTCTCGGCGCGCACAATCCCGTCCATATCGACGATATCTCCCAAGCCCCGGCCATGCCGACGCTGATCCTCGCAAACGAGTTTTTCGATTCCCTGCCCGTCCGCCAGTTCGAGAAAACGCACCGCGGCTGGACGGAGCGCATGGCGGCGACCGAAAACGGCTCGTTCGTCTCGGCGCTGCGCCCCCTCAACGAGGCCGAAGCCCTTCTTGTGCCCGAAGAGATGCGCGAAGCTTCCATCGGGACCGTGTTCGAATTCTCCCCGGCGGCTCAAAATCTCATGCGTGAAATCGCGCGCGTTCTCAAAGCCAACGGCGGCGGCATGCTGCTCATCGACTACGGCTACACCGCACCGTCGGGCGCGCCGACCGTTCAAGCCGCCTCAGAGCATGCCTCGACCGATATTTTCGACCGCCCCGGCGAAGTCGATCTGACGGCCCATGTCGATTTCTCGGCGCTGGCCGAAGCCGCGCGCGGACAAGGGCTTCAGGTGTCCGCTGTGGTCGGGCAAGGCGAATTCCTCGAAAATTGCGGAATCGGCCTTCGCGCCGACAGCCTCAAGACGCATGCCACGGAGCAACAGGCCGCAGATATCGATTCCGCGCTGCACCGCCTGACCGACGGCTCGCAGATGGGGAGTCTTTTCAAGGTCATGGAAATTCGCGCCTGAACGGCCCCGGCCCGACAGGCGCGTTAACCGTGCATTTTTTTGCACATTTTCAGGAGGGCATGTTATCGTTCGCGCATAGTCCAGGCTCATAAATACAGGAGGTTTATCATGGAATCTCTTCTTGAAAGCGAAATCGCCGCACGCAAACTGGCCTTTGTCTTTCCCGACATGTTTCAATCCGCGCAGAGCCGCGATCAGGAAAAACCCGATTACGCCGTCCTGACCAAGAAAGTCGACCGCATCGAAAAAAACGAGCTTGGAAAAGTCGTCCTGACCCTCCTCGACGCAGGCATCTTCGAAGACGGGAACCTTCAGGGCGTCAAGATCGAACCTAAAATGGTCACAAAGAAAATCGGCCACGAAAAAAGCCGCTCCAACTGGCACGACACCAAAACATGGATCGAATACGAAGACGTGCAGGTTCTCGAGAGAAACGTCGTTTTCACAAAAACCCGGCGCGGCGAGGATGTTTTCGAGAAAGACGGTAACATTTACATCAATGTCATCGCCATCGAGCCCGGAAAGCTCGACGAGGCCGTCGGCAAATCCTCGGCGCCGCCTTCGCGACTCGCGCTGCCCGAAGACAAGCCTCTTGTTCTCGAGCTGAACGAACGGGCCAAGGAGATCAAAAACAGGCTGACCGTCAAAGAACTCGCGGCCAATCCGCTCGGACTTCAAAAATCGGTTCTCGATTTCGAGCTCGCCTGCGAGCATGTTTGCGGCAGGACGGGAATCGATCAGGTTATGCCCGCGCCCGCTTTTTCGAAACTTGTCGCAACGCGTGCAGGCCTGAAATACGGCGATTGACGCATATCGCACAACGACTTTTCCATCCCGCGCACCGGACATATAATTTGTTCGAAAAATCAGATGCAAAGCGCCTTGAGTTCTTCGCCGAGCTGTGGTGTTCTACACTACCACTTTCCCGGAGGAGCCCATGTCCCACATTGTCGCTATGCACGGCCGCGAAATTCTGGATAGCCGCGGAAATCCCACTGTCGAAGTCGATATCGTTCTCGAAAGCGGCGCTTTCGGGCGCGCCGCCGTTCCTTCGGGCGCTTCGACCGGGGCTCATGAAGCCATCGAAGCCCGCGACGGCGATCCCTCCCGCTACGGCGGCAAAGGCGTCCTCCGCGCCGTCGAGGCCGTTAACGAAGAAATCTCCGAAGCCATTGTCGGCATGAGCGCCGAGGACCAGAGCTCTATCGACAACACCATGATCGAGCTCGACGGCACCGCCAACAAATCCCGCCTCGGCGCCAACGCCATGCTGGGCGTCAGCCTCGCCGCCGCACGCGCCGCCGCGCAAGAATCGAACCTTCCTCTTTACCGTTACATCGGCGGCGTTTCCGCCGGGCTTTTGCCCGTTCCGATGATGAACATCCTTAACGGCGGCGCTCACGCCGACAATCCTATCGACATTCAGGAGTTCATGATCGCCCCCATCGGCGCAGAAACCTGCTGCGACGCCATTCGCATGGGCGCGGAGATTTTCCATTCGCTCAAAAAACTCCTCAAGGAAGTCAATCACAACACCAACGTCGGCGACGAAGGCGGATTCGCTCCCAACCTCGCCTCCACGGACGAAGCCCTCTCCCTCATCATGCGCGCCTGCGAAAAGGCGGGCTATGCGCCCGGCGAGGATGTCATGCTCTCGCTCGACGCGGCCGCGACCGAATTCTTCAAGGAAGGCCGTTACCAGCTTGCAGGGGAACGCAAGGTTTTTAACCCGGAACAGATGGTTCGCTATTATTCAGATCTCGTGGCCCGCTATCCCATTTATTCCATCGAAGACGGCATGGCCGAGGACGATTTCGACGGCTGGGAAATGATGACCGAGGCTTTGGGCGACAAGATTCAGCTGGTCGGCGACGATTTGTTCGTTACCAATCCCGCGCGCATCGCCGACGGAATCGACCGCGGTTTGGCCAATGCCGTTTTGATCAAGGTCAACCAGATCGGCACACTGACCGAAACGCTGGAAGCAGTCGAACTGGCCCACAAGGCCGGGTATCGCACCGTCATGTCTCACCGGTCGGGCGAAACCGAGGATTCCACCATTGCGGATCTTTCGGTCGCGCTTAACTGCGGACAGATCAAGACCGGCTCGCTCTCACGCTCGGACAGGCTCGCGAAATACAACCAGCTCATCCGCATCGAGGAACAACTGGGCCGCGCCGCGCGCTTCGGCGGAAGTTCAATCCTCATCGAACCGGCCGAATGACGCCACATCGTACATGGCAGGTCGGCCTGTCCATCGCAGGCGCGTGTATCGTCGGGTATTTTTTGTATCATACCATCGAGGGCGAGCGCGGATGGGTGGCTCAGATGCGCCTTCAGAACGAAATCTTCGACGCACGCGAAAACCTTTTGCGGCTCAAGCGCGAACGGCACGCGCTCGAGCGCCGCGTTCAGCGCATGAAGCCTGAACAGCTCGATCCCGATTTGCTCGACGAACAGGCCCGCAAGACGCTCGGCTACTCAAAACCGAACGAAATCGTCATTCTTACGCCTGCCCCGCCGGATGACAGCGATCCCGGCAACTAGCTCTTTATTTCTCTCATTCAAACGCCTCCTTCTTATCCTTCCCTCAAAAATTGGACGTTCCCCATGGGGCGCACGGTAGCGCAAGTACCGCGCTTACAACGGTCCCTTGGTTCTTCGCACCGATCCCCTTAATGCATGCCTTAGAGGGGGCGGCGCTCGAGCCGAGCGCACCCTGCGGGCTCTTACTCCGCAGGAGCGCAGGATTATTCCTACTCCCTTTTGGGAAAAGATGCAAGAAATATCCTACTTATTTTTGAAGATTTTTCACTTATGGTTAACGAACCGCACGCGCATCGCATCGAGCCGCGTCAGGATTCCCGGATTCTTGCCGAAATAGGCGTAGTCCTTGAACGTCCGTCCTTTGCTGTCTTTCAGCGATGTATCGGCTCCGTAGGCGATCAATTTTTCGAGCATCGCCTCTTCGCCACGGTACGATGCCAGCATCAGCAACGTAATGCCCTGCACCCTTTGGGCAGCTTGCTCGCGGTTCGTTCCGTTCGCAAGAAAGTTCGGCATGGTTTGCTGCAAATCGACCGGCGCTCCGGACAAGAGCATGGCTTCCACAGCTTGAGGCGAGCCTTTCAGGACCGCTATGGCCAGCGCGCTCACGCCGAACCTGTTCTTTTTGAGCGGGTCGGCGCCCGCACCGATCAGGTATTCGGCAACGGTTCCGTTGCCGGAGGCAAGCGCCCTCATGAGGGGGGTATCGTTCGTCTCACCGTCCTCTTTGTCTATCGGAGATCCGGCATAGTGCAACGCGCGGACGATATCCGCATTATCGTTGTCTTGCGCGGCATAGCTTATTAAATGACAGATCATTCCGGGATGGCATGGACGCGCTTTCATGGCGTAGCGATACCTGCCCCGGACCATCTCTGTGACCGCGTCGGCTTTGCCTTCGCGCACGGCATCGAATAGCGCCGCTTCCCTGATGGGATCGTAGGCTGCGACCTGAACCCTCACGGCGTGAAAAAATGTGCCGAAGGTAACGGCATGCACGAGCAGCCCCAGGACAAGACTTGCCGTACAGCCGCCCGCGGCATTTCCGGGCTCGAGCACTTTCCAGAAGAACAACGCAAGAGCGCAGTAGACGACGAGCTGGGCGACAGAAAACGCTATCGGCGCCATGTTGCTGCCGTTCAACAAAGCGACCGCCGCACCGGGAATGAGCAGCCCAAGCCATGCGATCAGGCACAGATATACGCTCCATCGCTTCATGAACAAAAGCGCCGCGAAGGATATGACATAGGCCAGACGAAAGGTGAGCCTCAGGCCGGAAGAAAAAAATGCAAAAAAGGCATTCGAGCTGAGCCAGCTATCGTTCCATGCAACGGCGGAAACCAGCCCCCGGTAATCGACATAGGCGTATTTGAACAGAGACAGGCCGAACAGGATAAAACCGGCGATAGCCGTCAGGTAGGCAACGTACCTTCTGACATCATCTATATTTTTGGGAAGAAAACAGAATTGCAGCGTTGCTCTTTCTTCGCTTTTGGGATTCGGGGCCTCGGCACTCATGGATAAAACATTGCGTTATGGCGGGAGCGCCATTCTATTTTGCATGCCCCAAGGTTGTAAATCCCGCTTTTTGCCTCTCGCCTGCTCTCTGAACAAAGGCTTTGCCGTGGGGGCATCTTAAGATGCCCCCCCCTTGCGCCGGGAACAATTAACCATTTGAAATAATGGATTTTAAGATAGCATACCTGTTAGTTTCTAACCTTGCGCCGGGCCTCTATTTTTGAAAATGCTTTTTTGAGGGAGCGATCGTTTGAATGAAAAAGGCGATAAAAAAACTCTTGTTGAATACCGTCGCGCTCGATCAGGATAACAAGCGAATCGTTCGCAGCGAACTTTCTCGCGGCGCCAGTCTTGAAACCGTTTTGATCAAACTCCCCGTCGAAGCGCGTATCGGGCTTCTTGACCATCTTTCGGCCACGGGCAATCCCAACATCGAGGCCATGCCCGCACGCGCATACGACGACCTGATCGATGCGCTCGGAAAAACAATCAACATTCTCGTGCCGGAAACAATGGAAGCCATGGTTTCGGCTTCGATCGGCCACGCATCCGTTCGATTGGAAAGCGGGTCGGACAATCCAGCGGGCGACGGCGTTTTATCCCTTGCCGACAATAACGGACAGAGATATCTCGCGTCGACCTTGACGCAGTATCTTCCTTATGCGCTCGACGTTTCGCCCGAAAACCTGATCTCGTCCCGCATCGGCGAGACCGAGCTCGGTGTCAGCATGGCCATTCTTTTCGTTCCGAGAAAAGATAAAAGCGCTATCGTTGCAAACGCGCAGAACCTCATCGGCCGTATGGTCCGCTTGACCCCCGCTTGCTGGAAAGGATTCAAAAAAACCTGCGAAGCCATGGACAACAAACAGACGCCCATGGGCGCTTGCGCCTGCGCTCTTGTCGATACGCTTGTCTCGCGCCAGATATTCGCCCTTTCTCCCGGCGATATCGCCGCGCTGAGCGACCGTCAGGCCCGCTATTATATCACCGCGATGAACTGGACCGGCGATCCCAAATCGCCCGTCTTTATCGAAACACAGCGGTATTTTTATGCGAACCTCAATCCGCTCAAGGCTCTGACGCGGCATCGCGAAGCCCAGATCGACAAAGCCGTTTTGCATTTCCAGAATATGCCGGACGATACGTTTCAGGATGTCCTGAATATCAAGAACGGCTGGCGCTCCTTTTCCAACGAAGAGAAAAAACTCACACTCGAAAACTATGTGTTGCGCCTCGCCCGGTTTTTGGAAACGCCGAAGCCGCCGAACATCTCCATTCTGAAACAGAAAAATCTGCCGGACGTATCCAATTACTATTCAAACGGATATTACAACGCCTTCGGCCAGAACCCGAACAACTCCGTCTATTGGAAAAACGATATCGTTCTCGTTGACGGGAATGACAGGATGGGCTTGCCTTTGGCGATCAACAAGTCCTTTCGCTCGGCGTTGAGCACAACGGCCCACGAAATGCTTCATTCCGACGACGGACAAATCTTTTTGAGGCATCCGTTGACCTCAACGCCGCATCAAGTCGCCTATGCCCTTGCGTTCAGCCCGCTGGCGCCCCCGGCCTCTTTTACGGACAAGGATCCCCTTGCCGTCTTTGCCGCTGCCTTTTCCTTTATCAGGTTCGGCCGCGCTCCGACTGTGCGCGCGTCTCAGGATTTCGAAATTTATCGCGCACAGCCGAACGAGAAAACGGCCTGGGGCTTCCAAAATCAATTCGCCGCTGCCTTGAACGGCATGATCGTTTTCCGCCAGACGGAAGCCGGAACCCGCGATCTTTGCAAGGAACTTCGTTCGGCATTCTCGGACATCGCTCAGGTTCTTGCGGACCGCAAGAGCCTGACCGGCGCGGATTACGACCTGACGAAGATGAACGCAGGCAACGGCTCCTCCGGTCTTTTCGGCGCAATGGCTTTGATGGACGACGAAGCCTCTCGCCAGGAGCAATCCGGCGCTGCCGTGCGGCTCGATTATTCCGCTGCGGACGGACGCTCGGAAATCGCCGGGCGATTGCAGGCGGCTCTGGAAACCCTTGCGTCGGAAACAAACGCTTCTCATGAGGACTATGCGCTTCTCTTCAGGCAATCCGCCGACTTTTTGGTTCAGATGCCCGACGAACTTTGGGCCATTAAACATCTTATGGGCAAAGACGGCCTCAGGTGTTCGACGCTGGACGCCCTTGCCGCTCAGCTTTATGAGCTCGGCGAAGACTGCAACGATTATTGCTTCTTTGCGGAACGCTCACGGCAGGCCGCAGAACGCGCCCATGACCGCAATCGGGCCCTGGCCAGATATACGCCGGACGCCTAGCGCAGTCTGATATAGAGGCCGCAGGATATTGGCACTTTTCACTATTTCATAAGGCGTTTATTCATGACACCCGAAGACCATATCGAATACGCACAGGAATATCTGCAAGAGATCAGGTCCTTTAAAAAAGGATCGAACGTCAGCGCTTCCAAGCTGAACGCCTTCTTTGAAAACGCCCTTGACCATATTCATTATAATCTTGCCGAGGCAGGCGTCGGCCTGAGCGTTTTGTTCGAGGAGAAGTCTAACGAGGCGGCTCTGGGCGAACTGAAACGCCTTTGCTCGGATAAGGGATTTCATCGCTTCAAGAAAGGACCTTTCAAGACGCTTCATTTTGGCCTCAAGCAGGAGGACAACCAGATTGTGAGCGCCTATCGCACGCTTCAGGAAATCGTCGATTTCGGCATCGATCCGGAGGACAAGAGAACAATTGCGACTTCGCCCTTTCTCCGAGAAAAAGTGGACGATATTCTCTGGTATCTTGAATCCGCCGATGCTGGCCTCAGCGCCATTTTCGAAGGCAAGACGGACAAGGCCGCTCTGACCGAACTTAAAAAACTCTGCTTCGACAAGGATCCGCGTTTTTCATTCAATCCGGGGCCGTTCAACGTTCTTCATTTCAGCCTCGAACAGGAAAACACTTATATCGTCAACGCATACAGAGCTCTTCAGGAGATCGTCAACTTCGGGAAAAATCCGCGCGACAAATCCATCACCCTGACATGGCACTTGAACGACAAGCTTGCGGATATCCACTGGAACCTCGAATGCGCACATGCAGGACTGGGCGTCCTTTTTGCCGACCTATCCGATGCCGCAGCCCTGAGCGAGCTTAGACGCATTTGCTCCAACAAAAGCTCTTCTTACAAATTTAACGACGGACCGTTCAAAACGCTTCATTTCAGCCTCGGCCAGGAAGACGAGAATATCGTTTCGGCGTATGAACGCCTTCAGGATATTTTGAATTTTGGCAAACATCCGGGCGACGAACAACGGACACGGACGTTCTATACGCGCGACAAGGCAGACGATATTCTTTACAATCTCAAATGCGCTGGCGCGGGGCTCAGTTCCATCTATGAAAAGTCGATGAGCGATGAGCAGGCTTTGGACTCTCTCGTTCATACCTGCAAATCGCGCGGCGGCTATACCATTCGCAGGGGGCCCTTCAATACGCATCATTTCGCGCTCGGACTGGAAAAATCCGGCAATTACGACGAGCACGTTGCAGAGGCTTATGAGAACCTTCAGTCTATTCTCGATTTCAAGAACAATCAGGATGCCAACCGGATGTATACGGCAAAACGGTATATGGACGATCATCTGGATTCTATCCGCTACTATCTGACGGTGGCGAATGAAGGACTCTCCTCCATCTTTCCGGGTTGCGACAACGATGCCGCTTTGGCCAGACTCAAGACCGCTTGCCTGAAGCTCGACAAAGCTTATAAATTCGACGAAACGCCCTTTAGGAAGCTTCATGCGCAACTCGAGCCAATCCTTCCGGCTTCGGGCTCTCAAAAGACCTTGACGAAAGATTATAACTGCGGATAGGCCTGCGACGGGCGGCTGCAATGGTTAACGCACCGCCAGTTGCTTTTTGCCCGGGTTCCTGTTTAATTTCCAAGGCGTTATCGTCTTTCATCTTGGAATTTTCTGGGACATGCTTTCCCGTCTGGTCATTCACGACGTTGTTCTCATCGAGAAACTCGCGCTGCCGCTTGAGCGCGGGCTCAACGTTTTTACCGGCGAAACTGGCGCGGGCAAGTCCATCGTGCTTGACGCGCTGGGACTCGCTCTCGGCGGTCGCAGCGATGCCGGGCTCGTGCGCAACGGCGCGTCACAGGCTTCGGTTTCGGCGGAGTTCGATCTCGCGGACGATCAGGCCGTTTTCGCTCTCGCCGAAGAACACGGCTTGAGCGCAGAGAACCCTGTCGTTCTTCGCCGCATTATTGGCAAGGATGGCAAGAGCCGCGCTTTCTTTAACGATCAGCCTATCGGCGTCGGGCTTTTGAAACAATTCGGCGAACGCTTGCTCGAAATTCATGGGCAATTCGATACGCATGGGCTTTTGAACGCCTCGACACATCGCGGGCTTTTGGACGCTTTTGCGGGACTGGGACCTTTGAAAAACAAGGTTTGCTCGGCCTTCGCGGTATGGAAAGATGCTGCGCAAAAAGCGCGCGAGGCGCAGGATACTCACGAACGGGCTCGCGCAGAGGAAGACTATCTGCGCGCGGCTGTGGCCGAGCTGGAAGAGCTCGCGCCGGAGGCTGGCGAAGCAGACAAGCTGGCTGCGGACAGGACGCAGCTTCAGCATCGCGAAAAA
>JAQUUS010000042.1 GCA_028693775.1 Alphaproteobacteria bacterium
GTCCGGGGTTTTGTCGCGACACCACGAGACAAACGCAAAGCCGTAGACAGCTGACAGGCCCAGCGACAGAGGAAGCGGCATGCGGGCGCCGGGACAGGCGGCGTCGACGGTCGCGTCCATGGCTTTCATGACTGTATGAGCCAAGGAACGCGCCAGCTCTTTATCGTGCGGCGCGGCTTCGGCTATGGAGACGATGCCTTCGCGGAAGGTTTGGAGAATGTCGAAACGCGCCATCAGGAGGTCGAACAGCGCATCGTGGACACAGGCCGAAACCTTTCCGGCTTTGGCTATGGACTCGCGCGTGATCTCTTCGCCGATGAGGGGGATGAGATCGGTGGGGCGCGCACAGATCTTTTTGAGCGCAGCGGCAGGCATTTTCGCTTCCTTCGCCACTGCGGTCAGCGTGACTTCAGGCCAGCCTTTTTTGGCCGCCAGCTTCAATGCCGCCTGGGCGATTTTGGCGTTTGCGGTTTGCTTTTTTTTCATCGGCGGCATCAGGTCCTCACGGACTTGATCGTGACGTCGGGCGCGCGCAAATACAGAGGACGCGGTAAAAATTCGGGGGCTTTGAGATCGGCCGCTTCGGCCAGCGCGGCGCAGGCCGACAAAATATCCGCATCGGGCGTTGCGATGTCGCCGACGGTTTCGGTGTAGGGGTGCACGTCCATGAACGATTTGATTTCGTCCTCGGTCATCATGCATGCGGGGGAAGGCTCGCCTTTGGCCGGGTAGAATTTGCAGAAAAGCTCGGCGCGCTTGGACTCGATCACCACAAGGAGATTTTTGGGTCTCGGGTTGAGGGCTTTGTAGATTGCAAAACGGTCGACGCCCACAACGGGCTTTTTCGACGCAAGGCCGATGCCGCGCGCCGCCGCAAGGCCGACGCGCACGCCTGTGAAGCTTCCGGGACCGCGCGTGACTGCGATCCGGTCGAGGCCGGGAAATCCTGTTTTCGCCCGCGCCAGCGCATCCACGACCATGGGCATGAGCCGCGCGTCCTGCCCTCTTTGCATGGACTCGCTCATGCGCACGACCGCCGTTCCGTCTTGAAAGACGCCGACGTTGCAGGCCGAACCGCTGCTATCGAGGACAAGGATTCGCACGCCGCCTCACACGTTCCCGGGTGAAACCTGACGGACTTCGCGGACTTCAGGGATGTAGTGGCGCAACAGGCTTTCGACCCCCGCCTTGAGCGTGAGCGTCGCGCTGGGACAGCCCGCGCAGGCGCCTTTGAGGGTCAGGTAGACGATGCCGTCTTCGAAACGCTGAAACACAATGTCTCCGCCGTCCTGCGCCACCGCAGGGCGAATCCGGTGATCGAGCAAGTCCCGGATCTGGGCTACGACGGGGTCTTCGTCGCCCGCTTCGGCTTCGCCGGAAACGGTGTCGTCGAGGATGGGCTTGCCGGAGGTGTAGTGCTCCATGATCGCCGTCAGGATTGCCGGCTTCAGGCCCGGCCATGCTTTATCCTCGGCTTTCGTGACCGCGATGAAATCGGCGCCGAAAAAGACCGCGCGGACGCCTTCGATCTCGAACAGGCTTTGCGCAAGCGGGGACCGGAGCGCATCCTTGGGCGAGGTCATGTCGAGCGTTCCCTGCTCCATGACTTCGCGGCCGGGGAGAAATTTCATCGTCGCCGGATTCGGCGTTTCCTCGGTTTGGATGAACATCCGTCGTCTCCTTCAAAATAAAGAGGGCGAGACCAAGCTCGGCGGCCTGCCTCGCCCTTTATCGGTTCGGCAGGCTCAGACCGCCTTGCCCTTGTAGATCTCGACAATCTGATCGAGAAGCTTGAGGGCGTCTTCGCGCGGGCGCTGGAAGCAATTGCGGCCGATGATCGACCCGTTGCCGCCGCCTTCGTAGATCGCGCGGGCATCGGCAAGGACGCTGTCCTGTCCCTTGGCCGCACCGCCCGAAAACACCACGATGCGCTTCCCTTCGAAGCACGACTGCATCACATGGCGGACGCGATCGGCTTGCGTGGCCATGGGGATTTTCTTTTCTTCGTAGACTTTCCTGGCTTCCTTTTGTTCGAGGAAGTCGGAGGGCAGCTTCACCTTGACGATGTTCGCGCCAAGCAGGCACGCCATGTGCGCGCTGTAGGCGATGATGTCGAGGGCGGTTTCGCCTTCCTTGGTGAGATTGCCGCCGCGCGCATACGACCACAGCACGACCGCAAGGCCCTTGGCTTTGGCTTCGGCGGAAAGATCGCGGAATTCCTCATACTGGCCGTACATGTTGTCCGATCCGGGATAGATCGTGAAGCCAACGGCAGAGCAGCCGAGGCGCAGGGCGTCGGAGACGCTTGCCGTTACCGCCTGATCGGCGTTTTCCTTTTGGCGCGACAGGCTGTTGGCGCTGTTGAGTTTCAGGATCGTGGGGATCGCTCCGGCGAACGTATCCGCTCCTGCGGCAAGCGAACCCAGCGGCGCGGCGTAGGCGTTCAATCCTGCGTCAATCGCCAGCTGATAGTGATAGTGCGGGTCGTAGGCCGGGGGATTCACCGCAAAGCTGCGGGCGGGGCCGTGTTCGAAACCCTGATCGACCGGCAAAATAACGACATGGCCCGTTCCGCCCAAGCGGCCCGCCATGAGAATCCGGGCGAGATTGGCTTTGGTTCCGGGCGTTTCGCCTTCGTACCAGCTCAAAATCTCTCGGACGCGACGCGATAATTTCATGATTTTTGCCTTCTTCTTCTGTTTTTGAACGTTTGGGCCCGGCTTCCCGTCTGCCCGGCTCTTGGCCAACCTGTTGATACCCAATGACGGCCTTCTTGTCCATCGGGGCTTGTATGCGTTAAAATCTTAAAAAAGATGCCCTTCGAGGCAAGCTATGATAGGGTGCCGTTTTTTAACGACTTATGGATTGTCATGCCTCTTTTGTCCGCTCTTCGGCGCTTCAATACGACAAATCTGCGCTTGCGCCTGATTTCGTCCGCCATTCTGGCGCCCCTGACCGTTCTGGCCGTTTTCCTCGGCGGAAAAATCTATTGCGCCGTCGTCGCCTGCGCGTTGACCATCGGCCTTTATGAGTGGATCCGCCTCGTATCCCCCAAGGCTCTGGACAGGCTCACAGGCATCGCCTGCGCCTCCCTTGTCGCCCTTTTGGGCGTCGCCGCGCTGCTTTCCATGGCAACCGCCGCCGCGCTCGGCATCGTTCTCGTTCCCGCCATCTACCTCCTTGCCAGATACGAACGCGCCGATGCGCCCGGCCTCATCGCGCTGGGCCTCCCCTATATGGGCGGCAGCGGGCTGGCTTTGCTGGGCTTGCGTTCCGCTCCCGAAAACGGCGTGGGCCTTGTTTTCTATCTGCTCTCCGTCGTTTGGGCGACCGACGTCGGCGCTTATCTTGTCGGATCGACCCTCGGCGGAAAAAAACTCGCACCCACGATCAGCCCCGGAAAAACATGGGCCGGGCTCTTCGGCGGCGTCGCTATCGCCACCGCTGTGGGCTATGCCGCCGCCATCGCTTTCGGCGCTCAGGTTCCGTCGTTCGCGCTCGTTCTTTCGCCGATCCTCGCTCTTGTATCGCAGGCAGGCGATTTGTTCGAATCCTATACGAAACGCCGCGCCGGCGTGAAGGAAAGCGGCGATCTGATCCCCGGCCACGGCGGCATTCTGGATCGTATCGACGGCCTCGTGTTCGCCGCGATGTTTGCGTATCTCTTTCAGATTTCCCTTGGTGATAGAATTCTTTGGTGGTGAGGCAATATTATGAATCTCGTTCGCATGAAACCCGCTTCGGAAAAACGCTCGGTTACCATTCTCGGCTCTACAGGCTCGGTCGGCCGGCAGACAATCGATCTGATCTCCCGCGCTCCCGACGCTTATGACGTTATCGCGTTGACCGCCAACAAGAACGTGGCGACCCTCGCCGAGCAAGCCAGGCAACTCAATGCCGGGATGGCGATCGTTGCGGACGAAAGCAAATACAAAGAGCTTCGCGACGCGCTGGCAGGAACGAACACAAAAGTCGCTGCGGGCGCAAAGGCTGTGGAAGACGCTGCCGCCATCGAGTGCGACTGGCTGATGTCGGGCATTGTGGGCGCAGCCGGACTTCCGGGAACGCTCGCGGCGGCGCGGCGCGGCGGGACTATCGCTTTCGCCAACAAGGAGACGCTTGTTTGCGCGGGACCGCTCATGATGAAGCTGGTGGCCGAGGCGGGTGCGACGCTGCTTCCGGTAGACAGCGAACACAACGCTATTTTTCAGGTTTTCGATTTCGATCACAAGGACGGCATTGCACGCCTCATTCTGACCGCTTCGGGCGGGCCTTTCCGCACCCTCTCCCGCGAGCAGATGGCCAAGATGACGCCCGAACAGGCCGTCAAGCATCCCGTCTGGAACATGGGCGCCAAAATCTCCATCGACAGCGCAACGCTCATGAACAAGGCGCTCGAGGTTATCGAGGCTCACTTTTTGTTTCAGATGCCGCGCGAGAAGATCGACGTCATTATTCATCCGCAATCCGTCGTTCACAGCATGGTCGAATACCGCGACGGGTCCATTCTGGCACAGCTGGGCTCGCCCGACATGCGCACGCCTATCGGCTACTGCCTTGCATGGCCGGAGCGCATGGAGACGCCCGTTCCGAGGCTCGATCTGGCGAAGATCGCCCAGCTGACGTTTGAAAATCCGGATCCTGTGAAATTCCCGGCCTTGAGCTATGCTCAGGACGCCATGATCAAGGGCGGCACCGCCCCGGCCATGATGAGCGCGGCCAACGAAGTCGCCGTGCAGGCCTTTCTGGACAAGCGCATCGGCTTTTTGGACATCGAGCGCATTGTGGGAACGATTCTCTCCTCGATGCCGGTTTCGGAGCTGACCGATCTCGACGTCTTGCGCGAAGCCGACACGGCAGCGCGCGCCAAGGCGGCCGAGCTGATCGGCAAATAAACGCCTTCGAAAGACGGCGCTCTTCTCTATTCGTTTGCTATGGGATTTTATGCCGGAGCGCGCACGCAAAAAACCGCGTTCGGAACGACCGGTTCCGAACGGGTGCGGACAAAAACAGACTTATGCCGATTAGCCCTGACGCGCTTTGTAACGCGGATTGGTCTTGTTGATCACATAGGTGCGGCCTTTGCGGCGAACAACCTTGCAACCAGCATGGCGCTTCTTCAGCGACTTGAGTGAGTTGGCGATTTTCATAACACTATCCTTCAATTTTGCCGGACATCTCATAGGGATTGCTGTCCTTTCTGTCAAGGAAATCAAGCACGGGTTTGCTTTTTCTTTCCGGCGGTTTTGGCATTTCCCTTTGTTTTTTAAGCCAATACGCCCAGTTCTTAAAAATGCGCTTGAGGGCATCGGCGAGGCGGAGGGGTGGTTAATTATTTCAGAAAAACATTCCGGTTTCGAATCAAAAGCCATTGAAAGCCGGGCTGTGTATAACTATTTATTAACCAGGAAATATTTAGGATTCAGATGTTCGCGATTCGCGAAAAAGCTGTTCTGTTTCAGCACGATGAGTTCGCTTCGCCCGACAGGGCGTCGCAACGGGAGGCAGGGACGTTAAGAAAACGCATCCAGCGCTCGCTTCCGCCAGGCCTAGCCACGGCTCAGACAGGTTTTTTGCACTCCTTTACATCCCCCTTCACAGTTCCCCTATCGGCGCGGCAGGACGCCGGTCCGGGTTTTTGCGTTTCTGTCAAACAACCAAGGAGAGTCTATTGGCAAGCGATACGATAGATTAAGTCGCACAGAAAAAGCTTATAACGTCGAACCTCTTTATGGAAGAAACTCGCCCTGGGATCCTTTGAACAATCCCGCCTTCGACAGAAGGGATCAAAGTTATGTACGAAAGGTCAAGCCTCAAAACGTCAACCAATCCCTGCTGATGGAGGCCATGGCCGAGAACAGCCTTGTGATGGCTTTGGGCCCCGCCGGGACCGGCAAGACCTATCTGGCCATTACCGCCGCCGTCGAGGCGCTCGAAGCCGGTCAGGTCGATCGTATCATTCTCTCGCGACCCGCTGTCGAGGCCGGAGAGACTCTCGGCTATCTGCCCGGAGACTTGCAGGAGAAAATGTCGCCGTTCCTGAGGCCTCTTTACGACGCTCTCAACGACCGGATCGGCGGCAAGCGCATCAAGCAGCTTCTGGCGGACGGCTCCATCGAGATCGCCCCCATCGGCTTCATGCGCGGACGCACGCTTAACAATGCCTTCATTGTTATCGACGAGGCTCAGAACTGCACCTACAACCAGATCAAGATGCTTCTGACACGTCTCGGCTGGCACTCAACCATGGTTCTTACGGGCGATCCGGATCAGAGCGATCTTCTGGACGGGCTTTCGGGCCTCAAGGAAATCGCGCGCAGGCTCGAACCCGTGTCGGGCGTCGCCGTCGTTCGACTCACGGACAAGGATATCGTGCGCCACCCGCTCGTGGCCAGCATGCTGGGCGTTCTTTAACCCGCGCTTTTTAGCAGCCGCAATCGACGGCCGTGCAGACGACTTTCTTGCCGCCGCCCGAGCAGGTCCACTGCCAATACGGGCTAGTGGCGTCAACGTGCGTCACCGAACTCGCCTTGCTTCCGGATGGGCACAGGTCAGCTGTCGGGGCCGTTTCATACTCCTGCCCCGCCGCCGGGCCGCATCCGACCGACGATGAGGTATCTTCCTCCGTCGCACAGCTCGCTGTCAGGGGCCCGGATTTGCAGGTCCATGCCCACGGGTTCGTCGATGAGAATCCCGACGCAACGCCGACGCTGCAAAGGCTTGAGCTCGGAGGCGTGCTCGAATAGACGACTCCGTCCGCCTTTCCGCACTTCGGCGCCGCAACCGGCGCGTTGCACGATAGCTCGGCCATTGTGCTGTCCGTTCCCTTCGCATAGCAGACCCATGACCACGGGCCGCTTCCAGAGATATCCTTCGCCATGACGCCGGAGCCCGAACACAGGGTCGGATCCGACGCAACCGGGGCCGTGCTCCGGGGCACGCCGTCCGCAGGACCGCAGGTGCCGGTGATGTAGTCGAAGGTGCCTTCGACCCAGCCGGATGTGTCGTAGTTCCAGTACGGCCACGATGTCGGTACAGAATCTCCAGACACCTTCAATGCGCGCCACATCGGCCATACGATCTGGAACGAATCGCCGGAGTCGCACATGAAGACCGACGAAACGTCCTTGCCGCTCGGATACGTCAGCGCAGGACTTTGGACCCTGCTGTACGGAAGCGGCGTCGTTGTGCTGTCGGTTGAACAGGTTTTGTGGGGCTTGATTTCGCCCATTGTCCGGCGCGCGCACTTGACCAGTCGCGCATAGACATATTTGCCGGTCGACATGGGCGTTCCCGGATTATATGCGTCGTCCCACATATTGAGGAACGACGACCACTCCTCCGGCGTCCGGAACGGAACGAAGATATCGTAGCTCGCCATGTCGTCCACAAAGCGGCAAGCCATCACGGTGTTTCCGTCAAGCGTGCGCGGAACGTCAACCGGGATCTGCGTGAGCTCGCCATACTGGCTACGCAATCCGACGTAATTCGCGCTCGAAACGTCTGTCCATGCGATCGGTCCGCATATACTGTTGTCGAGAGGGGCTCCCCCGGGACCTCGCGGGTCGCAGGTTTTTTCGGTTTGCGCATGCACCTCTTGCGGCGTCACTACGCCAAGCGCCATGCCGGAAAGAAGAATGCCCCAACAAATCGCTATCCTGGAAAACCTGCTTGTCATGGAGACCCTCGCAGCTGGTCAAAGAGCAACCCTTCGGACGCAAAAAATCGCGGACCGGTGTCGCCCAAGATGCGGATGATGACATAAATGCATTAATGGCTTCTTAATTATAGCTATTTCGGCGCTCGGGGCACAAGGCGCCCTCGTCCGCAAAAAACAAGCCATTCTAAATAAAGGTTTTTTGAATTGCTTCTTCCGCGCCTTGGGCTACATGCGCCCGGTCAACGGCGTTTGCTGTACGGCCATTTGCCGGTCCAGCAAGGCAAACGCATCGTCGACAGACGTTGCGACTTCGTAGAGCGACGAATCGGTCGGCGCGGCAAAACCTTCGGAAATCGCCCGGTCGATCAGCTTCAGCATGTCGTCCCAATAACCGTCTTGATTTAACACGATAATCGGATCGTTATGCAGTTTGAGCTTTCGCCATGTGATGATTTCGAATGTTTCGTCCAGCGTTCCAAACCCGCCCGGCAAAACCAGAAATGCATCGGAGCGGTCCACCATCATTCGTTTGCGCGTGTGCATGTCGGGCACTATGTGCAGTTCGGTCAACCCTGTGTGTTCGGGCTCCTGACTCCGCAAATGTTCGGGGATAATCCCAACAACAGGGCTTCCTCCCGCAAGGACGGAATCCGCAACGATGCCCATCAGGCCTACATGACCGCCGCCGTAGATAAGACGCAATTTCCGGCGCGCGATCTCCTCGCCAACCTTTTGAGCCGATATTTTATATTTTGGATCGACTTTGCCCGAAGAGCCGCAATAAACGCATAACGATGACAATATCAAGATAAGTTCTCTTTCTCTCGCTGGATAATAGGCGAGAACTATAGGCCCTAATTACTAAAAAGAGGCTAACCCGCCTTTTGGCAAGCCTCCGCCTGCCTGCGGGACGGAGCGGAAAGATACTTTCCGATCAATTGGATAAACGGCCTCGCCTCCTGCATAAACAACATCAGGGGATAGAAGACAAGATCCGGCTTGACCACGCAGGAGATATCGAACACGCCTCCCGCCGATATTTTGCTCGTCACATCAACCCCGAAACGCACGTTGGGCAGCACACGCGACGAGACGATGATGGTTTTGATGGCTTCCCGCCGCTCCACGGATTCGACCGTATAGGGCATGTAGCCGATCGTTGCGTTGACGAGGAAACTTTGGTCGCTTTCCCGGTTCACGCGATGAACGTCGAAGTTAAGCCCGTCGTAGCTGAAACAAAAACGCTCCACCGTTTTGTAGGGAGTCGTTGTCAGCTTTTCGGTGAGCCTGCCTAATAATTCTTCGAAATTGGGAGAAAAGTCGGCCGTTTTATCGAAAAGGGGCCCTGACACGGCTTCGGACATTGCACAATGGGGGTTGCTGTTGGCTTTATCGGGAGACTATCATACATTATTCGCCGCTCAAGAACAGCTTCGTTATTCCTCAAACAAAAACCCATAGTCCGGCAATCGCCTGAACAGGAAACAAAAATGCAAAGCTTCGATCCCTTCGTCTATTTTCACAAAGAAGGTTGGCCTTTTATCGCCATCGCTTTGGTCGTTTTGTTCGCGTTCGCCTTTCTGGGGGAAACCGCGTTCTTTATCGGGCTCGTTCTTACGGTCTGGTGCTTCTATTTCTTCCGCAACCCGGACCGCGTCACGCCCGTTCGCGAAGGACTCGTTGTCAGCCCGGCAGACGGACGCATCGTTGCCGTTCAGGATGTCGTTCCGGACAAAGAGCTCGGACTCGGCGACAAAACGCGGACGCGCATCAGCATCTTTCTCAACGTCTTCAACGTTCACGTCAATCGCGTCCCCGCAGACGGCAAGGTCGCTTTCCGCCACTACAGGCCGGGCAAGTTCCTCAACGCCTCGCTGGACAAGGCCAGCGTCGATAACGAACGCATGGCGCTTACCATCGAGATGACCGGCGATCACCCTTATGCAGGACAGCTCATCGGCGTCGTTCAGATCGCCGGGCTCATCGC
>JAQUUS010000043.1 GCA_028693775.1 Alphaproteobacteria bacterium
AACATCGAAAAGCTGGAAGAAGAAATCGCCTACGCCGAGAACCGCCGCGCCGATCACGACCTGTACACAAAAGACGCCGAATTGTTCGACAGCCTCACAAAAGGCCTTGCCCGCTCCCGCGCCGAGCTCAGCGCCGCCGAAGACCGCTGGCTCGAGCTCGAAGAGCTCAAAGCGTCCGTTTCTGCACCCGCCTAGCCGGGCGTCATACCGG
Organism: Alphaproteobacteria bacterium; assembly: GCA_028693775.1. Lineage (GTDB taxonomy): Bacteria > Pseudomonadota > Alphaproteobacteria > UBA9219 > UBA9219 > CAIXLI01. Next base: position 212 of record JAQUUS010000043.1, read on the forward strand.
GTCCGGGTTCATCGCCTTCTCGAAACAGGCGGAAAGCGTCTTCATTTTCTGGCGCAAGGGAGGGGGCAGTTCTTTCCCCTGAACCGTGCCCATGGGAATAAAGAGCTCCGAAACGGCATCCGAGGAGACAAGAACCTGCGGCGCGTAAGCGCCCGGATCGGGTTCGATTCTTGACAGTCCCATCGAATGGGAATGCGTATATCGTCCCGTCGTGACGCTTTTGGCGAAAGGATCGAAGATTCTGACAAAAGAGACGGCGACGACGGGATTTCTGGTCTCGTCTTTGAGCGAACAGACCTTGGCGGATTGAACGGGATCTCCCGAGTGGCGTTTGTAGTTGCCGAAAGGAACGTTGTGTACTTCCTCGCAAATGAACTCGTCCTTGTTGAAAACGACAAAGCGGTATCTTCCGTCTGCGCCTTCCGCCCGCATGGATTGGGCGAGGGAGGCCTCGAAGCCCGAAGGCAAATCGAAATTCATGGTTCCGATAGCTGTGACATCAAGCATGGAAAAAGCCTCCTTTAAAAAAGATCGCCTCGACTATGCGCAAAAAAGACCCTCGGGGCAAGCCAACCCTTTGGCATGGAAGGATAAAAGAAAAATCCCAAAATAATAGGAAAACTCCCTTGACATCCCGCGCGGCCCATGTTATTTATCCCACACGCTCGAAAGAGCGCGTTTGGATCGGCTCCGGGCCCGTTCCGCCGGCAGATATGGGAAGAAGGCCGGGGAAGATTCAGGCAGGCTGCATGTGTTGCCGTTTGCGAAAGCAAGCGGGAAGCGCGCTTCCTATTTGTTTGTTTAAAGGGATTGAAAGAAAGGCTTATTCAGATGAGTTAAAGCGGAATATATCCCGACAGGAGAAAGACAAGTTATTGCGGTAGGGACGCCGCCTTCGGATCATCTATGGGTTGGTCTGGTCGCAGGAGGGGCTGCGTGCGCCACGGCAGCTCTTTATTGTGCCGTCGGAGCCATAGAGGGGGCGGGACGCGGCGATTTTGCATCGGCGGCGATGGCGACCTGCGCTTCAATCGGACTTGGTGAGGTGTCGAGGCAAACTATAGGCTGGGTTTGCCGCGATGCGGATTCGAATAGACGTATGATGTCCTGCGGTCGCGCCTAGGTCGTTCGCCGGAGGCAGCTTCAAGCGGCCCTGACGGCGCGAAGGGCTTCCTCGGCCTTGCTGCCGTCGCGGATGGCGATAGCGGCGTCCAGATCGACCGACACCAGTTGCGACACGCCTTTTTCGCTCATGGTGACGCCGAAGAGGCGATCCATGTGCGCCATGGTGACGCGTTGGTGGGTGATGATAAGGAAGCGTGCGTTGGTTTCCTTCGAAATCCGCGACACGAGCTTGCAGAAGCGGTCGATATTGCTTTCGTCCAAAGCGGCCTCGGCTTCGTCGAGCACGCAGATGGGCGAGGGGTGCGTCTGGAAGACGGCAAAAAGAAGAGCCAAAGCCGTGAGCGTCCGTTCGCCGCCCGAGAGCAGCGAAAGCGCCTGCATTTTCTTTCCGGGCGGGCTTGCATAGATTTCGAGGCCCGCATTCATCGGATCCTCTCCGTCGATGAGCTCCAGATACGCGCGTCCGCCGTTAAACAATCCCTTGAACAAGGACTGGAAGTGCTCGTTGACGCAGGTAAAGGCGTTTTGCAACCGGTCGCGTGCCTCGGCGTTGAGCTGCGAAATGCCCTGCCGCAGCTTCGAGATGCCGCCCACAAGGTCTTCCTTTTCTTTTTGCAGCGTGTCGATCTGGGTCTGCATGGCCTCGGCCTCGGAGTCGGCGCGCAGATTGACGGGCCCCATGTTGTCGCGTTCGCGCACATAGCGGGCCAGCGTCTGCTCCAGTTCTGCCAGATCGGGCAAAGGCTCGCCGTCCTTGAGCTCGGCCAAAGCGGGCAAATCTTCGGGCCCGCACGAAAGCTTCTCGGCCATGCGCTCGCGCAACGTCTTGAAATGTTCGGCGGCGGCCTGAACGGCAGCCTCGCAACGCACGCGTTCTTCGCGCGCCGTGCCCAGGGCGTTTTCGTCGCGCTTCAATTGCTGCTCGACTTCGCCAAGTTTGGTCTCGGTCGAGATCAGAAGGTCCGCCGCATCCTTGCGCTTGGCTTCGGCAGCCGAAAGCTCTGTCAACAGCGCCGCGCGCTTGGCCTGCAATTCGGCGGGGCGTTCGCGGAGTTCTTTCAAGCGGGCGTCGGCTTCCTCCATGCGCGAGGTGAGCGACGTAATCTGCTGCTGCGCGGCCGAAAGGCGCGATTGCCACGCGGTCGTCTCTGCGGCCACGATCTCGCTGCGGGCGAGCCCGGCCTTCTTTTCGCGGGTCAGGCGGTCGCTGTCGCTTTTACTGACGGCCTGCTTGCTGCGCAGCTCGGCCAGTCTGGTGCGGTTCTCGTTGATGGCGAGCCGCGCGGCGTCGAGATCCGGCAAAGCTTTCAGTTCGTCGTCGATGTCCGAAGCACGGGATTGAAGGCCCACGATGTCGGCTGTAATCTGGCGCAGCGTGTCGTCCATGGCCGCGAGCTTCGAAGTCATCTCGGTGGATTCTTTTTCCTGCTTGGCATAGGTCGAGCGCGCGTCGTTAACGGCGGCATAGGCCTTGGAAAGATTCTTGCGGGCCAGAAGGTCTTCTTCCTGCCGCTGGGCGAGGAAAGCGGTCGATTCCGCCAGCGTGGTTTCGGCGCGTTCGGCTTCCGCAACCGCTGTGGCGATCATCTCCTCAAGAGCGGCGACGCGGTTGCGTTGCTGAAGGCGCAAAGCCGTGGATGTTTTTGCGTCCGGGGTGAGCGTAAAGCCGTCCCAGCGCCAGGCCCATCCGTCGCGGCTCACGATAATCTGGCCTGCGCGGAGATTGCGAACGGCGTCTTGCCCGGCCTCGGCGTTTTCGACCAGCCCGATCTGGGAGAGACAGCGCGCGAGCGCAGGCGGCGCCTTCACGAATTGCGCAAGCGAAGCGACGCCCTCGGGGAGGGCAGGCGCTTCGGCCATGGGGCCCATGTCGCGCCAGTGCTTGGCTGAAGAGGGATCGAGCGCGGCGGTGAGCGCCTCGCCCACGGCGATCGCAAGGGCGTTTTCGAGCCCCGGCGTGACGGAGATCAGATCGATCACCTGTTCGCCGGTGTCTTCGTGGGTTTCGAGAAGCGCGGTGAGCGCATCGCTCTCGGCGCGAAGTTTCGTAACCTCGGCCTTGGCGTTTTGCGCGATGTCGCGGGCCTGAACCTGAAGGGCCTCGGCCTCGCGATAAAACGTTTCGGCATCCTGAGCCAGAGACTGGCGCTTGGCCAGCTCGGTTTCGGTTGCTTCGACCAAAGCCTCGGCCAAAGCCAGATCGGGACGTGTCGCCGCTTCTGCGGCCAGAGCCACGCGCTGCGAGTCCATCTGCGCCCGGCGTTCGGCCAGCTTGGTGCGACGCTCGGCCAGAGAGTCGTTTTCGCGCTGAAGGGAATTTTTGCGGGCTTCGGCGCTCGCGGTTTCCTGCATTTGACGGGCAAGCTCGACGTCCAGAGCGTCAACCTCCGACGTCAAGGAAGCCAGCGTTTCCGTAATCTGCGGAAGCTCTTCGTCAATGCCTGCCAGAGTCTTGGCCAGAAGGGCGGCTTCGTCCAGAAGCTTGACGATGGCCGTTTCGCCATCCTTGCTGCGGGCTATTTCGCGCGCGCGGTCGGCAGTGGTTTGCTCGAGCCTTTGCTGCTGTTCGCGCGTTTCGGCTTCGATGCGCCGGGTTTCGGAATCGATCTGCTCGCGCGCAAGGGTCAGCTTCTGCACGATGGCGGCGGCTGCGGCCTCGGCCTGACGCATGGCGGGAAGCTCTGCGGCGATTTCGGTCCGCGCGGCGTTGCCTTGCGTCACGACGGCCAAAAGCTCTGCGGCGCGCGCTTCGGCGGCCTGAAAGGCGTCCTTGGCCGCCGTTTCGTTCTGACCCGCTTCGATCCAGCGCAAATGGAGCAGGGCGGCTTCGGTACGGCGAATATGATCGGCGAGGTTGCGATAGCGCGAGGCCTGGCGAACCTGGGTTTTCAGGCTGCGCAGTTGAGTATCGTAGGTCTGAAGAACGTCGTCGACGCGGGTAAGATTTTGCTCGGCAGCCTTGAGTTTGAGCTCGGCCTCATGCCTGCGGGCCTGAAGGCCGGAGGTTCCTGCGGCTTCTTCGAGGATCTGGCGGCGGTCCTGCGGCTTGGCGCGAATGAGGGCGTCGATCTGCCCTTGTCCGACGAGATTCGTGGAGTGCGAGCCGGTCGACTGGTCAGCAAACAGAAGCTTGACGTCGCGGCGGCGGACAGGCTTGCCGTTGACGCGATAATCCGAGCCGTTGCCGCGCTCGATCTGGCGCATGATGTGAAGGGTTTCCTCGGAATTGAATTCGGCGGAAGCCGTACGAGCGGAATTGTCGAGTTCAAGCGTGACTTCGGCGAGGTTGCGCGAGGGGCGCATGGCCGTGCCCGCAAAAATCACGTCGTCCATCTCGCCGCCGCGAAGGCTCTTGGCGGAATTTTCGCCCATGACCCAGCGCAAGGCCTCGACAAGGTTGGACTTGCCGCAGCCGTTGGGACCGACGATGCCGGTCATGCCCGGGCCGATGTGGAGATCGGTCGGTTCGACGAAAGATTTAAAGCCGTGAAGGCGTAAACGCGTAAAGTTCACTCAAAACCCCTCTAACAAATAACCTGTCTTTCCGGGTCGGCCTTTGGCCGTCGGTCCGGAAAGAGAAAACGTTTAACCGGGTTTAAGGCTCCGGAAAGACGTTTAATTCTTTGACGCTTTTTTAGACGCAATAGCGCGGTCCAGGATTGCGGCGAAAGCGTCTATGCCCTGAGCCCCATTGATGACGTCGGCGCCGTAATTGATGACAAAAGTCGGAGTAGCTTCGATCTGATAGCGTGTCTCCGCATCGGTCCGGTCCTTGATCAAGGCTTCATGTATTTTCGGGTCGTTGGCGCAGGCCTTGGCCTTTTCCTTGGGCAAGCCGCCCAAAGCGGCGAACTGATAGAGCTTGGCCTCAGAGCCAGCTCCCCCGAAATTGCGTTCCATCATAGACATATAAAGGGTTTTGATGAAAGCAAAATACTCATCCTTGGGCATGCAATGAGCGATGGCGGCGGATTTGAGGCTGAGCCCGTTAAGAGGGAAATCGTGAACGACGAAATACACTTTTCCCGTGTCGATGTAGCGCTTCTGGATTTTGGGCAGAGTATTAATAAAGAAATCTGCACAATGAGAACAGGTTATGGACATGTATTCGTCGACCCTGACGGGGGCTTTGGGATCGCCCAGAATATGCTCTGTCAGAATGCGTTCTTCTGCAAAGCCGGCGGACGGAAGTACGAAGGCCAGGACGGCAAGCGCCATTCCCCTGAAAATCCAATGCATGAACCCTCCCTAAGGTCGAATCAGACGAAGCGGATTATAAAGGAAGGTGAACGCCTAACTCAAGGTAAGAGCATTAACGTTTAAGGAAGGAATGCGGCCTGAGCGTTAAAATTTGCATTTTGCATGTTACAGGGGCTTTGTTCTTTGTGTTTTGTTTAAAAACAACGCGATGCGGCGTTTTTTGAAGGGATTTTCTCTGTTTTCAAAGATTTTCGGCGGGGGTCGGTCTTAACCATGCGGCAAGATTTATGTGCGAAGTATGGAAAACTTTCATCCGTCTTGCCGCCGCAAGCGGGCGGGACCGTCCTTAGCTACGCCTTCTGCGTGCTGCGCGGAGGGAAAATCCTATCCTGAGGAGAACGAACGTGAGCCAATTGGCCAGCCTAAAGGTGCTTATTGCCGACGATCACTTCCTGATACGGCAATTTGTCCGAAATACATTGAAGGAGTCGAAGATCGAGAACGTCGAGACGGCCGGAGATGGAAACGAGGCGATCGACCTTGTTCAGAAGGCGAAGAGTACCGATCAACCCTTTGATATCGTTTTTCTCGACTGGAACATGCCGACGGTATCCGGACTGGACGTTCTGACTTTTTTCCGGGCCAAGCCCGAATATTCGGATACGGCGTTTGTGATGCTGACGGCAGAGTCCGAGCAACAGAATTTGATGAAAGCGATCAAGGCGGGCGCGACATCCTATATCGTCAAGCCGGTATCTCCGGCGGAACTGAGCAAGAAGCTTTACGAGATCAACGAATGGATCAAGCGCAAGCGCCAATCGTCGAACGGCTTTTTTAGCTAGCGGGGGGAGCGACATGTCTGTGATGCAAAAACAAATTTCGCTCGATGAAACGCTCGCCAAGGATATCGTGAACGCAGTGGTTTCGTCGATGAGTCATACGTTCAACGTCGATGTCAAGCCGGGCAACACTGAATACGGCGAAGGGATGGTATCTCTGGGCGGGGATATTTCCGGGATCATCGGGCTTGTGCAGGATCAGCTGGATGGGACGCTGATCCTTTGCATGCCGTTCGAAACGCTGCGGGAAATCCTGCCGCATGTGCTGGGCAAGACGGTGGAAATCACGCACGAGATGGCGACGGACGCCGTGGGCGAACTGACGAACATGATTTTCGGGCAGGTCAAGCGCGAGCTGAATCTGCGTTCGCACCAGATCAAGCTGGGCGTGCCGTGCGTGGTGAGCGGGAAGGGGCATTTTGTCTGCCAGTTCTACCGTGGCCGGAACATGATTGTCCCGTTTCATCTCGACGGAAAAATGTTCCAGGTCTATGTCGGACTCAACGATTCCGTTGCGGAAGGGCCGCGCAGGTAAAAAGGTTTCATGTCGACGCCGGATGAAAAAGCCACCGAACAAAAACAAACAGCGGGCTCTCCAAGACCGGCAAAAGGCGTTCATTCGGAGATGTCGGAAGCGTCGCGGCAATTCGGAATCCTGCATACATCGCTTGTGGGGATGAGCCTGATCGTGCTCGTGCTGCTGCTGGCCGTCGCGATGCCCGTGATGGGGCATTCGCCCGTTACGCACAAGGGCAGTTTCGCCGTGATCGTCCTCGCGACGCTGGGCGGGATTTTCTATCTCTATTACCTCAACTACGGCGTCTACCGCATCGTAAGCGAGCACGACCGGCTCAACGAAGTCCTCGTCAACAGCCTCGGGCAGGGGTTTTTGTCGTTCGGGCAGGACGGAATCTGCGACAGAGTCTATTCGCAGGCGTGCGTCGAGCTTTTGGGAACGGAGCCGGGCGGCAAGGACATCATGGACGTTTTGCGCGTGACCGAGGAAGCGCGCGCCGATTTCAAGGGATGGCTCGACATTCTGTTTTTGCCGGATCACGCGCTCGGGTTTCCCGATGTCGTCAATTTCCTGCCGCAACTGTTCGCGCATCCCAGAAAGCGCCGCATAACGCTGGATTACAAGCCCATCTATTCGAGAGGGCATGTGCTTGCGCGCGTTGTGCTGATCGCGACCGACGTGACCGAGGAATACGAAGCGCAAGAGCTGGCCAAGCAGCGGCAGGAATACGCCGACATGATTTGCCGCATTTTCCGCGAGCGCAATCAGTTTCTGGCGACAATCACGCATATCCGGACGTTCCTCGAAATGTCCGGCGCGCCCGACGCCTACGAAAACAAGACGGCGGTGTTGCGCCTTTTGCATACGCTCAAGGCCAGCGTGAAGCATTTCCACCTCGGGTCGCTGGCCGAAACGGTCCACGGGCTGGAATCGGAGCTGCGCGCCGAAACGGTGCAAACGGCCGAGGACTTCAAAACCATCCTGCAATCGGGCCGCTATTGCATCGACAGGGAGCTCTCGTCCGTTCTCGAAACGATCAAGGACCTGATCGGTCAGGACTACGAACGCCGGGGCAACACGCACGAAATCGAGGAAAGCGCGCTATACAATTTTGCGCTGGTCATGAGCGTGTCGGGCGTGAGTCAGGATATCATCGATCACTATTTGCGCTTTATCGTCGCCATTCCCATCCAGGACTGTTTCCGGCAGTTCGAGCGCGAACTCCTCGATCTCGCCGAGATCACGGGCAAGCAAATCAAGACCATCCGCTATACGGGCTCCAATCCGCCCGTTTTGCTGCGCGAATATCAGGGGCTTATTTTTTCGCTCACGCATGTGTGCCGCAACATCATCGATCATGGCATCGAGCCGTCCGTCACGCGCATCGCGCGCGGAAAAGATCCGGCAGGCCAGGTCCTGATCGATACCGATGTCGTCCCCGACGTGGCCGACAAGGACAAGCAATGGCTCCATATCACGATCTCCGACGACGGCGGCGGGATCGACCCGGCGCGTTTGCGCGAGAAACTGGAGATCTCCCAGCCCAACGAGCTTTGGCGCGAACAGGACGATCACGCCGTCATTCAAAACATCTTCACGTTCGGCGTTTCGACGCGCGACCGCGTAACCGACCTGTCGGGCCGGGGGGTGGGCATGAACGTCGTCAAGCGCGAGGTCGAGAACCTGAACGGAAAAATTGAGGTATTTTCGGAGCTTTATCGGGGCACCCGGTTCGAAATTTTTGTGCCCTACATCCTGTCTATTTGACATAACGCAGCGTTTGCAAGGCGTTAACTGGTAAACAAAAAGGAACCCCCTCTCAGGAAAGTTTTAATGAAAACGGGAAGAGGGAATATATTAGTTGGGATAATATAAACCTTTTTCTGTTCAAATAGAGCTGTAATTTGTTTATTTAATAAGGAGTTATATGTCCAGCCCGATCGACGTTGCGGCGCGCAGGGCCGCTATCGAAACGCAAGGCGCGAAGTTGTTTTCCGCCGGGCCTCTTTCCCAAAAGATAGAACAAGCGCGAACTTTGGCATCTTTGCCGGGAATGGATCTTTACGCGACGGTTGTTCCGTGGCGCATTTCGTATGGGCGCGAGTCCGTCGCCGGAACGTCGGAAACGCTTGGCTTTGCGGCCAGAGATATCCTCTCGCAGCTCATGGCGTTGAAAACGACGCTTTCTCCGAATGCAACGCTCACGCTTTCGATCGACGAAAGCCGGTTGCCTGCTCCAAGGCAGAAACAAGCGCCGGAGACCGGAGACTAGGGCATGTCCGAGGCGTCTTTCGAAGTCTATCTCAAGATCAATGCCGACAACTATCGTTCGCTGATCGATGAGCTCCTGACCGAAGCGGCAAGCCGCTTTGGGGGGAAGCCTTCGCCCGAACTGATTGCCGCGCGGACGCTTTTTATCGAAAGAGGCCTTGCGAAAGGCGTGCCTGCCGAAACGATTGTCGAAAGAATGGGCAATCTGGGCGCGAACGAGCTTGATGTCGAGGCGGAGCAGCTTCCCGACAAGCAGGGGGCCGGGTGGCATAACATAGCGGAATTGAGCGCCGAGGACCGGCGGTCCTTCCGGCTGGCGGCGTCGGATAGAGCGAACGACGTTCTTTGGGACAATCTGTTTTCCGACGGCGGCGACGACCGGGTGATCGAGTTTTTCAATGCCGGGACGGCGTTCGGCGGCAAGCTTCAGGCATTGATCGACGCCCATAACGACAAGGCGCGCGAGCTTGTGTCGCGGG
>JAQUUS010000044.1 GCA_028693775.1 Alphaproteobacteria bacterium
TATTGGGGATGCGGTTGGCAAAATCTGCTAACTGAAGATCCGTAAAGACGAGATAGCAAAGCCCCCTATATCCCGGCACGTTGCCGGAACCGAGGTGCATTTCCATTGTGCTGTTCGGCTCTTGGGCTTCGTCGCCCGTATAGATACGAATGACGCCGGGGTATTTCTCGGTTGCCTGCGTGTTACTGGCCGTCGCGTCGTAAATCAGCTTTGTATCGGCCCAGATCTTCCGGATCGTTGCCACAGGCCCCGCGCATAGGCCAATCGCAAACGAAACGGAATAGGTATAGGAGGTCGATTTTGCCCCACCGCCGCCTTTGCCTCCGGCGCGGGAAACGTGGCGGGTTTCTTTGAGATCAGTAGACCAAATAACATTCCCGGAAACACGCATCGTGCCATAGACAAGCTGGATCGTCCCGCCGTAGGTCGAAGTCTGAACCGAAAGATCGCTAAGGCGAGACCCCTCTGTATTTGATCCTTTGCTGCCGAAAAGCATATTCCCGGCCATAACTCCGCCGAGCCAGCCAATAGACGCGCCTATCCCTATAGCAGAGGTCAACCCAGCGCCAGCGAGTCCAAGAGCAAGAACGGCCATTTATGCTTTGTCCACGAAGTAGGGATACCGATACGCTGCAACGATCCGCCGTTTCCAATGAACATCGAGGCTATGTTCGACAACCCTACCAACAGTAGAATAGCTGTGAATAATGCCCATATCAGTTATCAACGCGACATGCTGTGGTTCACGGCCCCATGCCATAAATAGGATGTCGGCCAGTGTCGTATCGGAAACAGGGATCGGAACCAGCCACGTCGCCAAACCCTCACGCATCTTTTGGCTGTTAGGCTGCATGGAATAACTTGCAAAGCGACGTGCGGTTTCCGACGCCGGATCATAATCGACCAGGCCCAATGCCATCCCGACACCTTTGACAAGCCCAATGCAATCGCACGCCACGCCCTTGAGGCATCCTTGGTGCTGAAACGGCGTGTTGAGCCATGTCCGGGCTTCGACCACCGCATCCATGCGAGAGACGCTATTTACCATCGGGATAACTCAAGACAGAATCCGTGCCGGGGACATGCGGTTCTCCGCGAAAGTTTGCAGCGTTGCTGAATTTCGAACAACACGTCGAAAATGCCTTATCGCATCCCGGCTGCACAGAATATCCATCGCCGACTGCAATATCGGAGGGCATGGGAAGGAAAAACGTAAAGACGCCAGAAGCAAAAGCGCGGATTTCCATTTTGCGACCCTTGTTCTCTCCGCTCGTCCATGTCAGAAGACCGCCTTTCCAATAGGCGTCGGCTTCAGTCCGTGCTGCGTCAGTAAATCCGTAGCGATCCGTTGTCGCCGTTGCGGTGCTGGAAACCGTCAAAGCGGATAAATCGATCTTGCACCTCGCATCCCCAAGATCGGCGCGGCAATCGGGCGTATAAAGCTCGCCGATTTGCTGAGACAAGGCTTGCGTCAACCCCCGCATCTCGGCGGTAAAAGCGGCGTCTTTCAGGGTAACTTGCCCAATGGTTCCGCGCTTCAGGATAATCTTTCCTTGCACTACCGCCGCCCAATTGACCAAGAAAACGAGAACTTCCGCATTATCCCAAACGCCCGACCTCAAATCCCCCGCCGTCAACGCCTCGCTGTCCAAGGCGCTGTCGATGTCGAGATTATCGACCGAAAGATCGGAAATCGCATGGATTGCCGACCGCGTGTATCCCGTCCGGGCTTCATAAACGACGCCATCGACGGTTAGATTTTGATCAAAATCCGTGAACCCGAACACGGTTCCATCTTTCCGCGTCACCTTCCAACAGGTCGCAAGTGTCGTGGTCTCGCCCGCAATATGTGCAGCAAGCTGGGTGGTTGCGGTTTTCATCGATTTTTGTACAATTGCGGGATGTTAATGAAATGGATAAGGCTTTTCTGCCTTCATGAGGCGATACAATGGGAAAAGATGTTCTGACGGCGACGGCATGGTGCAACGGGTCTACAAGCACTTGCGGAACGGGATACGGATTCAAAGTCGATAAAGGCGACCGGGATCAATTCCTAAAAAGGGAATGGAGAACCATAAACCTCCGTTTTTCCGACACCGACGAATGCTGCGACGTTAATATCGACAAAGATTCTTTCTGGAACGACGCTTGCCGAGAACTCATAAGCAGAAGCATAGGCGCATGGCTTATCCGCAACGGCCTCGCTCCTTGGCAAAAGGGCAATCCCCCGAAATTCTTTCTTAAGCCTCTCAGCGAAGACACCTTCGAAGTCGCCGTTGGCTAACGTCAAACGCGGATTTCTATGATCGGAATATCCGACCATTGGTGCAGATTGATTTGCTCGATTGTCGCGGCCATTTTGTCGGTATCGAAACGCACAGGCACGTCGAATTCAAAATCGGCGATTACGGCGACGTTCTGCGCCGGAGCCGTCGCAAACATGACAATCCCTGTTGTAGTATCGACAGACCACCCAGTCGTTTGAGCGACGCCACCGAGATAAAGCGCGACCGTTCCCTGCACAGGTTTTGTGATCGTGCGAACATCATTTCCAGCGCCGGAAACATAAGCCTTAACAAGCTGAAAGCTCTTCGTGCTTCCATCACCTGTCCCTAATCTTTGTCCCAACGCCTTGTAATCCGTCCAATCCTTAAACCGAAACCCTATCGCCCGACCTTTGCGCGCGCGGAAAAACGCAATCAACGCATTGAGCTGCATCTGGTTCTTTAATCCCGACGCGACATTCCACGTCCCACGCGCAACTGACCAGTTTGCGTTCCGTTGTTCATGCCCGGACGCCATAGAGACAACAGTCGTCAGATATTCCGGCCCGCCCGTCGCCCCATAGGCGATGTCGTCCGGGAAACGGATTTCATGAAAGGTCATGTTTGTCCTTGCTGCAAAATAGCCGGACTACTCGCCAGCCATCGATTTGACTAAAGAAATGACCTTCAACCGTTGTTCTTTCTCTGAAATCGCATAAAACGCCCGCATAAGCGAAAGCGTCTCATGGCTGCCGAGCCGTTCGTCTTCGCCTTCACTATTGGCGGGTTGCTCCACTTCCAGATTTTCAAAGAAAAAGGAAACAGGAATATTCAAGACTTGAGCAAATTGGTGCAACCGACTTGCGCCCATGCGGTTTATTCCGCGCTCATATTTTTGCACCTGTTGGAATGAAACGCCGACCGCCGTGGCGAGCTTCTCTTGACTCATCCCGACAAGCGCGCGCCGTTGCCTCAGCTTTTTTCCAACGAACACATCGACAGGATCGGGATGGTCTTTTCGCAGCGAGGATGCACCAGCTGTTTTATCTTTTTTCATGATGTTCAATTCTCCTAAATCGGGCGCTTACGCCAATCCCTAAGATTAAAATAACGATCAACGTCAAAATATTTGGGTTGCTCAGATAGGCCTTCAAGAAGGCTCCACAAAACTCAAGAATGCTCATATCGCCCATCGGGTTCTCCCTCGGCAAGAGTACCGACCAGCGGAGGATTCCGCTGGTCGCCGGGGATTAAGAACCGACACAAGATCGGCGCGATACTCTTTACCCTTTCGGGTTGGACATACAGCATCGCCCCCCGGCGTTAAGCCGAAAGGCGACATCCATAACGGACGATGTCATACCGCTTGTGAAGGTTCTTAAGCCTTGGAAGACAGGCGTATGAACTCCTGCCTCCCGCGCATAAAATGACGGGATAAGGCCTTCCGGTCAATATAAATAACCACCTGAGAAGCCTCAAAGATTCCTCTTCGCCCGTCCAATCCCCCGCGCAGCCTCCGCTGAAATCTGCGCTTGGCTGGCCCGGAAGCTGTTGGCGTCCGGCGTCGAAATGTGCATGACAACGCTAATCGAGCTGGAAGTTCGTGCGTCCTTGGCTATCACACGTTCCCCTTTTTGCAGGATTGCCGGAACCTCATCCGGTCGAAGCCCCGGAAAACCTCCCGAATGATAACGCGGCGCTCCCGCAAAAACGTAAGCCGGAACGGTAAGCCGCGCCGAGGTTTCGCCGACCGTACCGCCTTCATGGAAAGAAAGCGCGTCCATAAGGCCGCTCATCATCCCGCCTTCCTCAAAACTGTTTCCGAGCATTTTATAAAGAGGCCCTGTGATCGACTTTTGCACCAGCATGCGCGTGATGTCGGCAACAATATTGTTCGCAAAATCGTCCAAACTGCTCAGACTGATTTTGCCCGTCATAACCGTGTTAACAATTATGTCCTCAGTCGCCTTCATGGCCGAGGAAAAGGCCTTCTCAACCGCATCCGCCGAATTCTCCGCCGCCTTCTGATACGAAGAAAACGCCCGAAGCGCCCCGGCTTGGGGATCGGTGCGCCCCTCCATAAGCTGTTCGGAAGCTTTGGCCTTAGCCCGGTTATAAATATTCTGACTTATGGCCCCGGCATCCAAAAGCTCGTTGAGCTTCGCGATTTTGTCGGCATAAGCCTCCGCCGCCGTCTTATCGCTATCGGTTAGCTGTTTGCCTTCTTCCTTGAGTTTGTCGAGTTTCTCACGCGCTTGGATCTGGTCATAGGCCGCTGCGGCAAGATCCTTCGTCCGGCTGATTTCTTCCTGCGTCGCGCCCTTCGGCAAACACGAAACATATTCATCGACAAAAGCCTGTTTCTTGCTTGTCGTCTTCTCTATTTGCCGCGTCAGATCGTCGATGATCTTCTGCGCTTCGGCAAAGGTCTTCTGATCGAAAAGCTGCCCCGCAAGATTCTTGGTCGTCTTGACCTTGCCTGCATCCGCCTTATCAGACAGCCGTGCCACAGCTTGATCGATAAACGCCTGTCGCGCATTATCAAGGCCAAGAAGCTGACGTTTAAGATCGTCGATTACTTTTTGGTTTGCTTCGGTATCTTTTCTCGCCGCCTCATCAAGTGGCTTTCTTACAGCCTCAGTCTTACGCCGAGCCAATTCCTCGGCCTGTTTAATGGCACTATCAATATTGCCGCCATTGCTGTTGTCTTTCTCCCGAAGGCCCTCGATGCGCTGCTTGGTCTTTGCGAGTTCTTCATTGATCTTGGCGATTTTCTCGACAGGATCGTCAACAAGTTTGGAAAGAGCCTCATCAATGCCCTTGCGCGTCGTTAGCAATTGGTCTGCGCGGCCTTCCTTCTCAGCTGCGGCACGTCCGGCTTCTGCCTTGGTGCGCTCATCCGCTTCAGCTTGTTCCGCCTTTGTTAGGCGTTCGATTTCCGCCGTAAGTTCGGCAGCTTTTTTTCTCCGATACTCTGTATTGTCCTTATAAATAGGTTGAACGACAGGCGGGAGGTTTTGAAGCCATTCGAGACTTTTTTGCACATCGGCAAGTTCGTTCTTAGCATTCCGCAACTGAACGGCGATTGGATCTTTACTGAACCATTCGGTCGTGGTCTCAAAGGTCGTGGACATTCGCGCCAAAACATCCATCGCCGTGCCACCCACGGTTTCTGTCTGACCGATAGCCTTGAGCATGTCGCCCCATGCGACAGACAGGCGATGGGTTGCTCCGGTCAAGCCTTGCGTTTCCGCCTGACCCGCGCCGCCAACTTGTTCTTGCAAAGCGGCAAGGATGATCTTTTGCGCTTCCGCCTTTTGGCCTGTTTCGACCAGCGTCTTGATAACGTCCTTCTGCGAGTCCGAAAACGAAACGCCCACGCGCCGCAAGGCCGTTAGACCCTCAACGGGATCTTCGAGCGCTTTCCCAAGCTGGGTCGCAGAGGAACGCAAATCCTGCCCAAACACGGAAGACATATCCTGCGCCAGATGGATCGCCTGTTTAAATGTGTCGCCGGAGACAGAACGAAACGTCGCCATAATGGCAGAAGCGCTTTTGACATCCTCGGCGCTGGCCAGCGTCGAATGCTCCATCTCCTCAGCCATCCCGGCAATTTCTTTGCCCGTCAGCCCGGAGGCATAGCCAGTGGCTTTAAGCACCCCTTGCAGACGGTTAAAGGTCTGCTCTGCCAGCGCAGCTTCCTCAAAACTCTTCTTGAGAAGCAGCGTCATCGCGCCAAGCCCCGCCCCTGCAAAAAGACCTGCTGGGCCGAGCGCCATCATCGCCGATCCCAACGGGCCTATTTGGCTTGTCAATCCAATTGCGCTCGATTTGACGTCATTGACGGCGGCATTAAGAGCCAGAAGGGATTTTGATGCCGGTTGTCCGGCAAGAGTAATGCGCTGCAAGGACTTTTCGCCGGATTCGCCGATTTCATTTAATTCGGCCTTGACCTTGCCTCCTTCCATGACGGACAGGCGAATGGCGAGATTGCGTTCAGGCATGAGATACCTAACGGTTAAGAGATTGCAGATTTTTTAGGAGAAAGAAAGCTCTCAGCGTGTCTCAGAGAGACGAAGCCCGAACAGTTGTTCGAGCCTCTGCCGAATTTCATCGCGGGCAATGCGGAAATTATTCAAAACAGCCGCCTCATCCAACGAAGAAGAATATTTTGCAGGATCATTAATCGGCCAATGTAGCTTTTGAACCTGCACAGGAACGATGGGGCAAACTTCTTCCGCACAAAGCGTAATGACAAGATCAAGGCCGAAAAGATCGACATCTTGAACGGATTTGCTCTTGTGGTGGCCTATGTCTATCCCAATCTCGGCCATAACTTTGACGGCATAAGGATTAACAGCGCTGGGGTTTGACCCTGCGCTTATAACCGCCGTGCCTTTGGGCAAGAGCGCACGCGCCAAACCTTCGGCCATTTGGCTCCTTGCGGAATTGGCGACGCAGAGAAACAGAACTTTGCGCGGCATGGTCATTTCAGGCTGCTTTTCTTTCATACCAACCCTTTGAAGAATTAACGACCCGAACAACAAGGAGCATGACCGGAACTTCGATAAGAACGCCGACCACTGTTGCCAAAGCCGCGCCAGAATTAAACCCAAAAAGGCTTATCGCCGTCGCAACGGCAAGCTCGAAGAAGTTTGACGCCCCAATAAGCGACGATGGACAAGCTATATTGTGTTTCTCTCCAAGTGCCCTATTAAGCCCATACGCGAGAGAGGCGTTAAAGAAAACTTGAATAAGGATCGGAACGGCAAGAAGCGCGATGATTAAGGGCTGTTTCAAAATAGCTTCGCCCTGAAAGGCAAAGAGAAGAACGAGCGTAGCCAACAAGGCGGCTATCGACCACGGCCCAACTTTCGTCATGGCTGCATCAAAAGCGTTTTGCCCTTTCGAGAGAAGGTTTTTGCGCCAAAGCTGCGAAAGCACCACCGGAATAACGATATACAACCCAACGGAAGTCACCAGCGTTGCCCAAGGCACGGAGATGGATGAAATGCCTAGTAGAAAGGCAACAAGCGGCGCAAAGGCAACGACCATGATGCTGTCGTTAAGCGCCACTTGCGACAAAGTGAAAAGAGGATCGCCCTTCGTCAGACGGCTCCAAACAAACACCATCGCCGTGCATGGAGCCGCAGCAAGGAGAATAAGGCCCGCAATATAGCTATCAATTTGATCGGCTGGTAACAGAGGCGCAAATAGCGTGCGTATAAAAAGCCAAGCAAGAAGCGCCATCGAAAACGGCTTCACCAGCCAGTTTACAAAAAGGGTTACGCCGATCCCACGCACATGCTGGCGAACTTCATGCAAAGCGCCAAAATCAACCTTCACAAGCATAGGGATAATCATAACCCAGATTAAGAAGCCCACGGGCAGATTGACTTGAGCAAACTCCATGCGCCCGATTGCCTGAAACACTCCCGGCAATAACTGACCACAGACAATCCCGGCGACGATGCAAAGGAAAACCCATACCGTTAGATAGCGTTCAAACACACTCATTGTTTTTTCGTTTTTACCGGGTTCACTCATGTTTATCTCCGATAGTCCCCTCGTTTTTGCATGAACATTCAGCACAACACTTCACGACGCTTCCCTTTCCCGCTCTTTGTATGCTCAAGAACGGCCTCGACAAGCTTAAGCGTGGCCTTAGGAAGTTCAGGATTGCGCCGATACCGAACCCACTGGGCGTCTCTCCGATCAATAACAAGGCCGACTTTCTTTAAGGCCGTCATGTGGCGAGACATGCAGGACTGTTCTCTTTCAAGAACCTCCATAAGTTCGCAAACGCAATGTTCGCGCCCGTCCCAGATGATTTCAATAGCCCGAAGGCGCGTCGGTTCCGCAAGCGCGGTCAAGACAGCGATAATGTTTGTCATGAGTCGCAATATGCACCATGATGCATATGCTTACAAGATCATTTATCGCTAATTTTTTCATTGATCGCCGAAACCATCCCGCCCTCACACGCGGGCAAAAGCTCGGCCAATCCAACAAGGTCGTACCCAAGAGCGTTTCCAATCTGAAACGCTGCCGCCATGTCGATACCCACAGCGGCCACATGCGCCATGCGAAGTTGTCCGGCGCAGCGCAAGGCAACATCCCACGCTTGCCAACCCTCCATCGTTTGCGGTTCTGAGGTGCAGTAAGGACAGCGTTCGCCGTCCTTATTTTTCTTCCCCTTGCTGCACGGCAATTCCCCATCCGCACAAGCGCCGCAGTATTCAGGCCCGCCGCCGAAATGCCATTTGCAGCGAGCCTCTAACCGTTTTTTTCCTGCTCCAAGATAAGGGTCGGCGCGAGGTAAAGACGTTCGAAAGCGTCTGCGATAGGCCATAAATCCATAAGCGCGGAAATGCCCTCCGGCGTTATAGCGGCGAGGTTGTTTTCGCTATCCCCCACGCCCTCCCATTCAAGAACGGCCAATTCGGCAAGCCGCTTGACCAACGCCGCGCTTCGCATCCCTGCGTCTTCCGTCTCCCCAGAGTCCTTAAGAGCGGCGACACGCGACGCCATAACAAGGGCCGTCGTCGCAGGACGCACCTTAAGGCGCACCCCATAGCCAACGTCGAGCCAATAATCCTCGCGCTTCAAATTCAGCTTTATCATGCGTAGGTCTCCACATCGTTGGTGAGAATGACAGACAACATGCGGCCCTGCGCCGCATGTTTGGCCGCCTGCCAATTAAACGTGGTTTGCACGCCACCGGGGCCGCTAACGGAAAGTTTCGGCTTCGGCAGATAAACCTCATGCGCGACAAAGAGGATCGAGCGGTCTGCGTCGATGGTGTATCCAAAGCTCAATTCCACCGCAGTATTGTTCGTCGCAATGTCGATCAACGTCGTATCCGCAAACCGCACATTGATTGACCCCGTAAGCGCCGCAATCGTCGGGTCTGCCCCATCGATTTTCCCATCGTCTCGAATGGTCTCAATCTTTTCGAGGTTGTTGGTATAGGTAAGCTGCGCCCCGGTCACATTTCCCAACTGGACGCCATCCTTCTTAACCGCCCCTTGAAACTGATTGAACCGCGTCATGGTCAATTCGGTCGGCGTGCCGCCCGCGCTGGCCGAAGCACGGCTTTCGCCTTGCGCGATACAGTTGATCGTCGCGCTCGCCCCGCCCGACCGGGCAAAGCTCAATTGCATCGAATTCGTCCGAACGCCCATGTTCATAAAGAACGCCGAAGCCTCCGGCATACCGATTTCAAGCGACAGGTTCGGCAAAGCAGCCGCCCCCGACGCAAACGTATGCACATGCGGCCCCGTTCCTGTCGTCGTCGGCGCGCCCAAAAGAGCCTTCAGCCAATACCCGAAGTTCCTCAAATCGACAGGCACGACAACATCGCCCTCAACCT
>JAQUUS010000045.1 GCA_028693775.1 Alphaproteobacteria bacterium
CTTCGGGGGCGTCGTCGGCATATATCTCCGGCGCGCGCAGGCCCAAGTTTCGCAAAAGACCCGCGAGGGCGACGAATTGAGGCGTTTTTTGGACGGAATCGGCGTCCATCAGGAAGGCCGTTTCTCCGGCCTGTTTGGTTAAGCGTGCGTAGTTTCGAGTCGAAAAATCTCCGCTCAGGGGGTGTGTTTGCGCTTCTCCCCATCCGCAGCGGTCGAGAAATGCTGCTATTTCAAGAGGACGTGAGGATAATGGGGCCATCGGTACATCCAGAACGGGGAAAATCGGTCGATATAAAGAACTTGTGCCGTTTTCTTTAATCTCTTAACCTGTCGGCCTGTTCGATTCAATACGGGAATTTTTCGATGGCTGGACGTTTGGCGCGGTTTCTGCGTGCGGTTCTTGGCTGTGGGGCGTTGCTTTGGCTTGGTGCGGGTCCGGCCTTTGCTTTTATGCCTCCTTCGGCGGGATTGGCGATTAACGATATTCGTGTGGAGGGCGTTCAGCGCCTTGAGCCCGAAACTGTCGTTTCCCATCTTAGTCTCAAAAAGGGCGATAAAGCGACGCCGGAAGTTCTCGACGCTGCTTTGAAGTCCCTTTATGCAACGGGTCTTTTTTATGACGCGGCTGTGGAGATGCAGGGCGGAACCCTTGTCGTTCGCGTTGACGAAAACCCCGTTATCAACCGCGTGGCTTTCGAGGGCAACGATGCCATTTCGAAGGACGACCTTGAGAAGGAAGTTCAACTGAAGTCGCGCATGGTTTATACGCTGCCTCATGTTGAGCGCGACGTTCAGCGCATTCTCGATGTGTATCGCAGGTCTGGCCGGTTTGCGGCGACCGTTGAGCCCAAGATCGTCAAGCTTGAGCAGAATCGCGTCGATCTGGTTTTTGAAATCGTTGAGGGCGCGCGCACGGGCGTTCGCGCCATCAAGTTTATCGGCAACGAACATTTCTCGGAAGGCGAGCTTCGCGAAGCCGTCAGTACGCGCGAAAGCACCTGGTGGCGCGTCTTTTCATCGTCGGACTATTACGATCCGGATCGCTTGAATTATGACAAGGAATTGCTCAGAAAGTTCTATCTGACCGAGGGCTTTGTCGATTTCCGCGTTCTTTCCGCCGTCGCGGAGCTTACGCCGGAACGTAACGACTTTTTCATCACTTTCTCGGTTGAGGAAGGTCCTCGCTACAAGTTCGGGAAAATTTCCGTTACCAGCGAGATCAAGGGGCTCGACAGCGAGACGCTTCGCCAGTTCCTTTTGACGAAGGAAAACCGCCAGTACAACGCCGATCATATCGAAAAATCCATTTCCAAGCTGACGGCCGCTTTGGGCGACAGGCAATATGCTTTTGCCACGGTTATGCCTGTTCCGGAACGCCACAAGGAGACGCAGACTGTCGATCTCAATTATATTGTGAAGCAGGGCGAGCGCGTTTTTGTGGACCGTATCGATATCAACGGCAACACCAATACTATCGACAAGGTCATTCGCCGCGAGATGCTTGTGGCTGAGAACGATCCGTTCAACGCAACCGCTTTGCGCAGGTCGGAGCAGAAGATCAAGGATCTGGGGTTCTTCTCGGAGGTCAAGGTGACCCCCGTCGACGGCGCTCAGCCGGATCGCGCGAACGTTTCGGTGGACGTCAAGGAGAAGTCTACGGGCGAGGCGATGGTCGGCGCGGGGTATTCGTCGACCGACGGTCCTTTGGGAAGCTTCAGCGTCAGCCAGCGCAACTTGATGGGACGCGGACAGGATATGCGCTTCAGCGCCACGGTTTCGGGACGCACCAAGCAGATCGATACCAGCTTTACGGAGCCTTATTTCCTCGATCGCAAGCTTTCGGCGGGCGTCGATTTGTTCGCGACCAAGACCGACAATCAGGATTTGAGCTCCTATGACGTCAACAGCGCGGGCATGACCATGCGCCTTGGGTATCCGTTGTCGGAGGAAATCCGCCAGAAGATCAACTATAGCTTCCATGCCGACGAGATTACGAACGTTCCTTCGACCGCTTCTTTGTACGTTCAGGATCAGGAAGGGCATTCGATGACGTCGTCGATCGGCCAGTCCTTGATTTACGATACGCGCGACAGCAGGCTTGAGCCGACTCTCGGCTTTGTCACACATCTCGATACGGATTTTGCAGGCCTTGGCGGGTCGCGCAAGTGGTTCCGGCTCAAGGTGGGCGGGACGCAGTATTATCCTTTGGCCGAAAAGTGGATCGTGAGCGGCACTGTGGAAGGGGGCCAGATTTGGTCCCTCGATGGCGCGACCAGGATCAACGAGCGGTTCTTCCTCGGCGGCGACAGTTTGCGCGGCTTCCAATACGCCGGTATCGGCGCGCGCGATTTGTCGAGTACTTATGACGACGCTTTGGGCGGCACTCGCTTCGCGCGCGCGTCGGTCGATTTGTCCATGCCGACCCCCTTGCCGCCGGAGCTCGGCATCAAGGCTCATATCTTTACCGATGCCGGGTTCCTCGGCGATCCGGATCAGAACTCGATTTCGGGGACGTCCATGACGACCGACGAAAGCCTGCATCTCAGCGCCGGATTCGGTATCACATGGGATTCGCCGTTCGGTCCCATCCGCCTGGATTTCGCCGAGCCGATTATCTACAAGTCGTTCGACAAGATTGAGCATATCCATTTCAGCTTCGGCACGAGATTCTAGTCGGGCCGGGCGCGGACTGCGCGGCTTTTTGGCTTTTGTGCGGGGCGTGGGCGCTTTGCGGCGCTTCCGGTTTCTTCCGGGGGCGCTTCGGGCATGGTTCGAGACGGAGAGTTAGATGTTGAGAGTAGCGATAGCTGGTTTGGGAACTGTGGGCGCGGCCGTTGTGCGCCAGCTCAGGGCGAATGCCGATTCAATCGCTTTGCGAACGGGCAGGCCCGTTGCCCTCACTGCCGTCAGCGCGCGCAACAAAAACCGTTCCCGCGATTGCGATTTGTCGGGCATCGAATGGGTGGACGATCCTTGCGCGCTTGCGGAGCGCGCGGATGTGGATGTGATTGTCGAGCTGATCGGCGGCGCAGAGGGCGTTGCGCGGCAATTGGCCGAGGCCGCTCTTTCGAAGGGCAAGCATTTTGTGACGGCCAACAAGGCGCTGATCGCCAAGCATGGGCCTGCCTTGGCGGCTCTTGCGGAGCAGAGCGGCGCCCAGATGTCTTTTGAGGCGGCGGTTGCGGGAGGGATTCCCGTTATCAAGGCGTTGCGCGAGGGGCTGGCCGGGGACACGGTCGATACCGTTTACGGGATTCTCAACGGGACTTGCAATTATATCCTGACGCGCATGCGTGCCGAGAAGCTTCCTTTTTCCGTCGTTTTGGCAGATGCGCAGAAGAACGGCTATGCCGAGGCGGATCCGTCCTCCGATATCGACGGGCACGATACCGCGAACAAGCTCGCCATTTTGACTTCTTTGGCGTTCGGCGTGGCGCCCGATATTTCGGCTGTGCGCGTCGAGGGAATTCGCAATATCACGCTGGCCGACATTCAGTTCGCCGACGAGCTCGGGTGCCGCATCAAGCTTTTGGGCGTCGCCCGGAAGGCTTCGGACGGGATCGAGCAGGGCGTGCGCCCAACGCTCGTTCCTCAAAGCTCGCCGCTTGCCGCCGTTGAGGGCACGTTCAATTCGGTTCTTTTGCAGGGGCAGCGCGTCGGAACCATTACTCTGGAAGGACGCGGCGCGGGGGGAGATCCGACCGGGAACGCTGTGGTCGCCGATCTTATGGATATTGCGCGCGGGACGCGGACGTTTGCGTTTGGAGTTCCTGCCGGGCGGCTCGGGCTTCTTAAACCCGGAAATCCGCGGCCTATTTGCTACTATATGCGCTTGCAGGTTCAGGACAGGCCGGGAGTCGTTGCGGATGTGGGCGGCATTATGCGCGATGAAAATCTGTCCTTCGCCTCTTTGATCCAGCGCGGGCATTCGAAGATGGATTCGGTTCCCGTTGTGATTACGACCCATGAAGGCGATGCAGAGGCTATGCGCCGCGCGGTCGAAAAAATCGCGCGGCTTCCGGCCGTGATGGAATATCCCTGCTTGATACCGATTGAGGACGACGCACCATGAAAACATACAAATTTCTGGGTTTGACCGTTGTTGGCATTGCCGCTCTCGCCGCTTTTGCATATGCGGAGCCGTCTGTTCCGGCCAAGTTGCCTGTGCCAGTCGTCGCGATCGTCGACGTTCAGCGGATTATGCAGGATTCTTCGATTTCCAAAGGCGTTCAGAAGCAGCTCGACGCCCAGAGATCGAAGTTTCAGAATGAGATCGAAAAAGAAGAAAACAGCTTGCGCAAGGCCGAGAAGGAACTCGCTTCCCAGCGCGGTCAGCTTTCGGCTCAGGTTTATTCGGAGCGCGAGCAGCAGCTTCGGCAGAGGTTTTTGTCGGTTGAGAACCACGTTCAGTCGCGCCGCAAGGTTTTGGATCAGGCTTATACGGATTCGATGGACTCCGTGCGCAAGGAGCTTTTGGCTGTGGTCGAGAGCGTCGCGCATGAACACGGCGCGAATTTGGTTATTGTCAAGCAGCAGGCCTTGTGGACGGATCAGCCTTTGGACATTACGGACGACGTTTTGAAACGTTTCGATCAGAAGAGTCCGAAGATTGTCGTCGCTCCGGTTGCGGAAAAGTCCGGAAAATGAGCCTTGCCAATCCGGATGCCGCACTGCTGATTATCGGCAATGAGATCCTTTCGGGGCGCACGCAGGACGCCAATCTGAACGTCGTTGCAAAAAAATTCGGTTCTGTCGGCGTTCCTTTGAGGGAAGTCCGCGTCGTTCCGGATATCCAAACCGCGATCGTTCGCGCCTTGAATGAGCTTCGCTCTGCGTACACCTACGTTGTAACCACCGGCGGAATCGGGCCTACGCATGACGATATTACAGTCGATGCCGTTGCCCGTGCGTTCGGCGTGGACGTTGTCGAGGATGCGGGTGCGCGAAAACTTTTGGGGATGCATTTTGGCGACGACAAGCTGACGCCTGCGCGGCTTCGCATGGCGCGTATTCCAAAGGGCGCGGCTTTGATCGACAATCCTGTCAGCGGCGCGCCTGGCGTTCGCATGGAGAACGTTTTTGTGCTCGCCGGGGTTCCCGTCATCATGCAAGGCATGCTGGACGGCATTGTCGCTCATTTGGCGCACGGACCGGCCATGCATAGCCTCACCGTTTCCGGCTTTGTGGCCGAGAGCACTGTGGCCGACCCTTTGCGCGCCCTGGCGGCGCGGTTTCCGGACGTGGATATCGGCTCCTATCCCTGGATGCGGGAGGAAAGGTTCGGGACCTCTCTTGTCGCGCGCGGGACAGACGGCGAGGCGGTGCGCGCGGTTGCGGACGAGCTTCTGGCTCTTATGAAAGATCTGGGCGTGGACGCTATTCTTTCGGAGGCGTGAGGCCGGTGCTGCCGTTTTCGGGCTCGTCTTTCTTTTCCGGTGCCGGGGCCGGCGTTTCCTGGGGCGGCGTTTCGGCCGTCGGTCGATGCATGCCGGACATCGATGGCCTCATTCCGACCATCGAGGCGGGGGTGTGGAACAGCGGCCTTTCGCTTTGAGGGCCGAACTCTTTGTAGAAAAGCCCCAGCGCGAGGAAAATTATCATCCACAGCGCGATGTTGCGCAAAACCCTTCCTCTGTTCATGGCGAAGATGTTGGGGGCGATGAAAAGGGCCATGGCTCCGAAGAGAAGGCCGGTCAGGATCGTCGAGGTGTGAGTCATGGCGTTTCCTTTCGGAACGGGGAAAGGGCTATTTTATCCTGCAGGTGCGCCTTGTGGCAAGGGCGAGGGATCAGGCCGCTTCGAGAAGCGCGAGGCTGTACCATTTCGACAGGGACGCCTCCATGGTTTCGACGATGATTTTCGTTGCAGTTTCAACCGAGGGAACGCCGGATCCGAGGACGATTGGCGCTGCCGGGGCGTTTGCCAGCCGTTCAAGCTCCGGCAAAAGCGCTTTGGCCGAGCCGACAATTCCTCCTCGATTTAGGGCCTGGAGGACAAGGGCGTCCTTGGCCGACAAGACGATGCCGCAGCCCATGACTTCGGAGGCGAAAAGGACGTCTTTTTCAACAAGCGTTTTGTCGAGGTGGAGGTTGAAGTTGCCGCAGAGCTTCGGGCTTGTGATGTTCTTGAGGCTGATTTCGGTCATGACCCCGCGCATGGGTTTTGCAAAACCGCAGGCAACCAGAATCTGAAAAACCTCCAGAATGTTTTCGGGGGCTGCTCCGCTAAGCGACGAATGCACCAGGGCATCGCCCACGCCGATCGGCATGATGGCCATAAGGTTGAGGACGGCCATGTATAGCGGACTCGAAAGATCGATTTTCTTTCCTTTCGCCGTATAGGTGGCGGGGATGTCGGACCGGGGAACCGAAAGCCCATAGGCAAAGCCGCCGAAGAGTTCGGCCGGATCGGCCGATGTGTCGCAGGGACTTTTGATCCATATGTCGGACCGTTGGTCGCGGTTGAGCGCAAAATCCTTGACGATTTCGTATAACGGGCTGTTCTGGCAGGCGGAGACGATGTCCTGCGCTTCGTGCGGGACGGTCAATTCGACGTAGTTCGAAGCCATATCGGCGTCGCCGCCGTAGGCAAAGCGCCGCGATCCGGCCGCGAGAAGCGTTTCGAACGTTGCCGATTCTGCGGGTGTTTTTTCGAAAATTGAGAAGAAGTCTTCGGGCTTTTCGTCGGCGATGGCTTTGTCGAGAAGATCGGCCATGTCGAAATGCCTGAAGAAATAGAGAACGCCAAGCTTTTTGATTTCGGTCAGGAATTCTTTTTTCTGCTCGGCATTCATTTCCGGAACAAGCTTCTGGATCAGGAACCTCAGGGCTCCGTCTTCGCTCGAATAGGCTTTGTAGGTCGTTGTGAGGATGCCTCCTTCAACCAACTGCTTTTCGGCCAGAGAGAACAGGGCGTCTCTTTCGGCGGCAGGAAGGGGGCCGGCGTTTCCGTTGCTGCAGAGAAAATCAAGCGGGGGGAGAAGCTCCGGTTCTTTCTCCAGTCGTGCGGCAATTTCTGCCGGCGTTCCGGGGAGAAACGTTATGTTCGATGCGCCGCGCTGCTCGGCGACGAGCATCGCTTCCTTGTATTCTTCGGCGTCAGGAATGAATCCGAAAAACGTTCCTTCCGGATTGCTGGCTGCGAGGCATACGAGATCTTCTGCGTTGACGCACGATGCGTCTGCGTAGGTAAACGGGTTGCCGGCTTTTTGCGGAACCCTGCCGTGCAGGGCGGAGATATAGCGTAATGAAACAGGACTGAAGAAAGAGTTTGGATACATTGAACGCCTTGATGTTACAGGAAATTGACGATCGAAAGTTTTAAAATCGAACCGGTCGCAGAATAGGAGGCTTGGAGCAACGCTTCAAGCATGGTTATTTCCGCGCTGACTTGAGTTATATCAACTTGCTGGATGTCCGCTATTTGCGTTGTCAGGTTCGAAAGCGCGGTGTTGATCGCTTTTTGTTCGCCTTCCAGCGCATTGATGTTGTTGGCAACTGTCGTATGCAAGGTTTGGAGGGCGGGCAAGGCCTCGGAGAGAAGGGTTTTTGCGTTCTCCATGTTCGCAGCGTAGGTCGCCGAATCCGAGGAGTTGCCAGCTGCTTGCAGATAACGTAGCCCGGCCACCAGTTTTTGAAACGCAGGCTCGTTGCTCGTGATCCCGTAGTTGATTTCGTAATTGGTGTCGATGACCGCTCGGTCGCCGGCATAGGCAGCTGTGCTTTGGGACGTTTCCTCGACCCAGTCCGTATCGTAGCTCGGCAGTGTGAGATCGTCGGTGTAGATGGTCGTTGTCAGGGTTGCTTCCGACAGCGAAGCAAGGTCTTCGACGGGCCTTTGGCTGTATCTCGTGCCGGAATAGAGATAGCGGCCATTGAGGTCCTGATTGAGATCGACCGTGACGGATTTCAGGAAGTTGTTGGCCTGGATGTAGAGATTCGATGACGTGGTTTCGCTGTAGGTCGAACTGTTGTTGGCCAGGGTTTTAGCTTGTTCGACAACGCTTTCGAGATCCGTCAACGTCGAATCGTAGACAGACAGGGTTGTGTTTGCGGTTGAGATGACGCTTAGATATGCCTGTTTTTGCGTCGCCGTCGCCTGCATGTTGATAAGGTTGCGCGCTTCCGCGGCGGAATAGTCCGTCAGATTCGTGTATTTTTTTTCGGTCGACAGCTGGACCGATAGTTCGGTCAGCTTCAATTGCTCGGATTGCAATCCGCTGACCAGCGAGGCGGTGCGGCTGTAATCGCTGATTGTCGTTATGCTCATCAGGACACCAATTCTTCGAGGGTTTTCATCATGCTTTGAATGGTAGAGATCACATGCGCCGATGCCGCGTAGCTGTTTTCCCAGTTTGTCAACGCGACCAGTTCGGAATCGGTGTTCACGCCCGTTTTGCTCGAAAGGGCGCTTCGGTAATAGGATTCCTGCGTCGATGCAGATGTCGATTGCGTTTTGATGGCGTTCGCCGCTTGCTGGAACGAAGACAGGATGGACGTTGCAATTCCGGCGAACGTTTGCTGTTGCGTTGTGAGCCCCGATGCCGTGAACGTCGTGCCTGTTGTGTAGGTGTAGGTTCCTGTGCCTTCGTTGTAGGTTGTCGTTATGGCGCAGTTCAGAGCGGTGAAAACGTCGTTGATGTCGGACGCGGCTGCGGTTTTGACGCCCGTTTCTCCGCTTGTGAGGTTTTCGTTCACAGTCAGGGTTGTGAGGTTCGGGAGCCCGTTGGAATCCAGATCGACGGTGAAAAACTGGGTGGCTTGTTCGCCCGTTTCCGTATCGGCGTTGTCGTAGATGTCGGCAAAGCTGTTTCCGTCGTCCGTTGTGGCGATAAACAGATTTGCAAAGTTTTGTAGCTGGGACTGGATTTTTGTGATGACGCCGATTCCGTTGGCGGACGATGCCGTGCTTGACAGGAAGTCCGTCTGCGCTTGCAAAATGCCGCCGGACAGCGCCGATGTAACGTCGGATCCTACGTTGTTCAGGAGTGTGTTGTTGTCGCTTCCGGCGCTGAAGGTTCGCGCAGAGCCGTCGAGAAGGACCGTGCCGCCTTGCGTATAGAGCGCAACCTGTCCGTTTTCGCGCTGCATCACCGTGACGTTCGTGTATTTCGCAATTTCGTTGATGGCCGTATCGCGCTGGTCTTCCAGATCGATGGACGATTGATTGTTGGCGCGTGCCGTTGTGATCTCGTAGTTCAGCTCTTCCACTCTTTTCAGCGCTGCGTTGAGCTCCGCAATCGATGTCAGAAAACCGTCTTCGGCCGAGCTTTTCAGCGTTGCCGTTTGTTCGGCAATGTTGTTGATCGTGTTTGCAAACTTTTGACCCGCCGAGATAACCGTTTTTTCGATTGTTTCGTCGCTCGGGCTTGCGGCGAATTCCGTCCAGGCGGCCTGAAAGGCGCTTAAATCGTCCGATAGCGCAGGAGGGTTGCTGGTCGAATCCAGAATCGCCTGCACCTGGCTCATATAGCTGTTTTGCGTGCTGTAGTAGGACGATGTGGTCGTTGCTGCGTTC
>JAQUUS010000046.1 GCA_028693775.1 Alphaproteobacteria bacterium
GGGCTTTGCGCTCGGACGCGACGTTCTGCTTACCCCTTATGTCGATCTGGGCTTCCGCTTCTGGGATCGCGATTTCTCCGCTCAGCCTACCGAGCATTTCCAGACCTTTGAGATCCTCGGCGGCGCGATGGTTCAGTATTCTCCTATCGATCGCCTCGTTTTGACCGCCTATGGGGAACTCGGGACCATTTTCGCTCCCCAGAGAAAGGTCAGCGATGTGACCTACGATTTCGGCGAGGGCGGCGCTTACAAGGTGGGCGGTCGGATCGGCTATCGGGTGACCGACCGCGTGGAGGTCTTTACCTCTTTGGATGTCTCTCATTTCCGTATGGTTAAGAGCAGCTCTTTGAGCGGTCTTTATGCGCCTTCGGGCAATAATACGGATACCTCAATCCGGGCCGGGGTTTCGTATCACCTTAAATAAGCGATACCGGCTTGTATCGCCTTCGATACAATAGGGGCGAAAAGAGCTTGATTTTACGGCTTTTCCTTGCAAAACCGAATCGGTTGAGCCAAAGTCTTCCGGCTCGTTTTTTTCGGAGGAGACGCTTATGAAGCTCTTTTTGCAATCCCGTTCCGTTGTCGCTTCTTTTGCCGCTTTGGGCGCGTTGCTGCTTTCGTCCGTTCCCGCACATGCCGATATTCAGGCCATTCGCGAGGCCAATACGGCTTTATGGGCTTCGATCGGCGGCGATTTCCTTAACTATAAGGAACCCGTTTCTCCCATTCCGGACTCCGAGCATGGCTGGCTTCCCTCCATTGCGGGCGGCCTCAGCTATATGGGCAAGACCTCCAATACCTTCCTCGATATCGAAGCGTCCGTTTCTTTCGGCGACGAAGACTACAAGGGCGCTTATATGAATTTCCCGACCGTTCCCTTGTCGGGCACGACGCACTCCGTCATCACTCAGGTCGACGCCAAGGTCGGGCAGGGCTTCGAACTCGGCGATAGCGTCATGGTTACGCCTTATGTCGATTTCGGCTATCGCTATTGGGAACGCGATGTGACCGGCACGTTCCTCGAACGCTATCAGCATTTCGAGCTTTTGGGCGGCGCCATGCTTCAGGCATCATTAACCAGAAATCTCATCTTTACGGCCTACGGCGCTGCGGGCGGAACCTTCAGCCCCACCATGGAAAGCGCTTATGGCGATTTCGATCTCGGCAGCTCCGGCGTTTTCAAGGCCGGCGGCAAGCTCGGTTATACCATGACCAGGAATTGGGAATTGTTCACCAGCGTCGATGTGAACCATTTCCGCTATTTCAAGAGCAATGTTATTTATTACGGCGCGGACGGCTATTATGAGCCGACCAGCTCCACTACGGAAACAGCCATTCGCCTGGGCGTTTCCTATCATTTGAGATAGGCTTTTTACGGAGACCGTTTTTTATGTCGAAGAGTATTTATAAAAACCTGAGGCAACTCGGGCATGCTACGCCTATTCCTTCGTCGCCCGATCGCGCGCTGATCGAAAAGGTGCCTAATCCGCATCCCAAAAACGATTATGTCGTGCGCTTCACCTGCTCGGAGTTCACCTGCCTTTGTCCCGTTACGGGGCAGCCCGATTTCGCTCATATCGTGATCGATTATGTGCCCGGCAAGTGGCTCGTCGAAAGCAAGTCGTTGAAGCTTTATTTCCAGTCGTTCCGCAATCACGGCGCTTTTCACGAAGACTGCTCGGTCGGCATCGGCGAGGCTTTGATCCATATTCTCAAGCCCAAGTGGCTGCGGATCTCCGCTTATTGGTATCCGCGCGGCGGTATGCCTATCGACGTCTTTTTCCAGAAGGGCGTTTTGCCCAAGGGTGTCGACGTTCCGGATACCGGCGTTTCGCCTTATCGCGGGCGCGGCTGATTTTTTCGTTCGATAATGACGGATGTTTTTTGAAAGGATTTTTTATGAGCGGCAATGATTTCGTTCAGGAAACTCTCGATCTCGCGCTCTCCCTGATTAACGAAGGACAGCCGGGGGCTGCCATTTCCCTCATGGAGCCGCTGGCGGCGAAAGACGGGATTCTTTATGACACGCCTATGGCTCATGTCGTTCTGTCGAACGCCTATTTGTGCAACGGGCAGCCGGGGCTTGCGACCGGGCATATGGAGGGACTCGTTGCGAAGGGCGGCATACTGGAGCTCTTTGCGCCCGCGCATGTGAACTATATCGGCGCGCTGCTGTGTTCGGGGCGCGACGCGGATGCTGTCGAGCATGCTCAGGATCTCGTGAAGCCGGGCGGGATGCTGGCTTTTTATCCTATCGCCCATATCAACTATACGACCGCGCTCATGCGCGTCGGACGGGAGGGCGATGCCGTTCGCCATCTGGAGCCGTTGATGGAAGAGGGGGCGGTTCTTTTCGGCCTTTCCTATGCGTATATCAATTTGGCAAGCGCCTTGACCGCCGACGGAAGGCCCGGCGATGCGGTGGCTCTTTTGGCTCCTCTGGTTTGCGGGGAGGGCTCCTTGGCCCGGGACGCTTTTGTGCAGGCTGTTTATGGAGACGCTCTTTTGGCGAACGGCGATTACGAAGCCGCCGTTTGGCATTTCGAACCTCTCGTGTCGGAGGACGGGCCTTTTTATCGCGATCCGAGCGTCAACTTTCTTTACAAAAAGGCTGTGGATGCGCTGGTCGAGGGGCTTGGGGCTCCTTCGTTGCCGCAGGAGACGGCGCAGGGCGGCAAGGATGCCGGTCCTTCTCTTTGAAAACGGCGGGTTTCGAAACGGAAAAGTATTCAACCTTGTTTTTCATTCCCGAAAAAAGGCTCCTTTTTGATATATTCGTTCCATCGTTGAGGGGAACGCTATGCATGAAGCATTAAACGATAAAGCTTCTTATTTATTGGAAACAGGGCAGTCCGGCGAGGCTATTCAGATTCTGGAGCCTCTTGTGACCGGAGACGCGCCGCTTAAAGAAGACTTTTGCGCCAACGTCAATTATTGCGTGGCTTTGGGCCGTTTGGGCCTCTATGAGCAGGCTGTCAATCATATGAACCCTCTCGTTAACGGCGGTTTTTTGAGCCACAATTCGACGGCCAATCTCAATTTTGCCAACGATCTCGCCAATCTTGGTTGCTTCGAAGTCGCGCTGGCTCATATCGAGGCCAAAAGCAAAGAAGGCGAATGTCTTTGCGGTTTGCCTGCAGGTTCCATCTATTATGTCGCTATTGCGTGCAACGCCAAGCAACCCGAGCGAGCCATTCAGTATATCGAAAAGGATGTGACGGTCGGCTTTTTGAAGAAAGACGTGGGCGCTCAGACGCTTTATTTGTCAGCGCTCATCCAGGCCGGGAAGCTTGAAAAGGGGGTCGCTCATGCCAACAGGATTTTGGGCGATGACGAGTTGCGCAAGGCATCGTCGTTGCACTGCTTGCGCGCAACAATGCTCGTTGGGCTAGGGCGTCCGGACGAAGCCGTCAAAAAACTTGAGGCGGAGATGGTCGGGAATGGCGCTCTTGTGGGGAACAAGGAGGCGCTTGTGGCGTATCGGCAGGCCGTTTTTGCTCTTGCCGTTCTCGAGGTAGACAAGCAGCCGGGGTTTGGAAATCGCAGGTCAGGATATTCGCCGGATTTTTGAAAACAGCTCGACCGGGGCGCGTCAATCGGCGGCGTTGCTCGGATAAGTTGTGGATATTAATCGTTTATTTCGCGTTTTCGTCCCACATTGATTATTTACCCGTCCCACTGAGGGTGTTAGGGTTTTCGGTCTTTTGGAATCATTGTGGACCGGATTATGGACTATCAAGAAAACGAGAATCCCGATGAGTTTGTCAAAACCGCGAAGATTCTTACCTCAAAACGTCAGTACACTGCCGCCGTCGATCATTTGGAGCCTCATTTGTTCGGCGAGGGCTTTTTAAGCAATCATGCAGACGCTCATATCGCTTATGCCGAGGCTCTCTTTCTCGGCGGCGCGCCTCACTGGGCGGCTCGGCATCTTCTTCCCCTGATTCAGGAGAACAACATTCTCTTCGGAAACGAAGATGCTGTGTTCGTTTTTGAAAACGCTTGTGCCGACGCTTATGACGAGCCGCATCGCCGCAGGACGAAAAAATCGCAGCACGCGCTCATGTGCCCAACGCCCTGATTTCAGGCGTTTCATCGCGATAAACGACGGTTATGGTTAATGGCCTGCCGTCGAAGGGGATTGTTTTTGCAAGTTGCGTTTGCGATAAAAGGGCGCTTTTCTCGAAAAAATATTTTTATATCCGGGTTTTGGATCGCGCTGTGGTTCGCGGCGATTATAAGCCTCTGGATCCGTCTTGCGGCGATTCTACAGGTCCCATCGAATGGAGTTTTCGCGCTTTGTTCGGCGTTCTGGGCGTTGCGTGCGCTTTGGGATATGCGCACGGTACGGCGTCGTTTGCTTTGGGGCTCCCTGTTGAAACGCTCTCGTCCGAGGCTCTTTGGGTCGCCAAGGGGATCGCTGTCGGGGAGGTCGGTTCCTACAATTTTCTCGGCTTCGGCATCGGCATTTATTATGAGGCCAAGCACGGCTTTAAGGTTGCAGCAAAAAAGACGACCGCTTTATCCGGAAAAATCCTCGCTCCCGCGAAGAAAATTTATGACTTTCCTGTGCGCCGTCTCAATCCCCGGAACTGGGGGCCGAAATAGCTTCATAAGAAGGATGCTCCGATAAGTAAGGACATTGTGCCCAGCCAAAAAGCTCTGGAAGCGAAAAAACATGTGACTATCGGTTCTGCCTGGATGGCCGTTGTCGACAGAACCGTTTTTCCGGGGGTTACCTGAGCGCGCAAGGCTTGCGCCCGTTCCGAGATCCGTCGCGGAAGAAACCTGTCGGTATGGGGCGACGGAGAAAATCCTTTGTGCCCGCACATCAAGGGCCTTCTTTTTTGGGGGGGCTTGGGGCGCGGTCCTCGCGCTCGTCCGCGTCCATGGCGCAGACGGCCTTGCCTTGCCGATCTGTTCGTTCGGCGATCCGGAGAATTTCAGAGGTGTCTCTTGATCCTTTGGATCCGAGAAATTGGGGGCCGAAATAACGGCGCTCCCGAACAAAAAACCCCTCGGAAAACCGAGGGGTTTTTTGTTGAGCGTTCGGAAAGGGGTTATGTGTCGAGGAAGCTGCGGAGCTTGCGCGAGCGCGAGGGGTGCTTCAGCTTGCGCAGGGCCTTCGCTTCGATCTGGCGGATGCGTTCGCGGGTCACGCTGAACTGCTGGCCCACTTCTTCGAGCGTGTGGTCCGTGTTCATGCCGATGCCGAAGCGCATGCGCAAGACGCGCTCTTCGCGCGGCGTCAGCGTCGACAGCACGCGCGTCGTCGTTTCGCGCAGGTTGCCTTGAATGGCCGAATCCAGAGGCTGGACCGCGTTCTTGTCTTCGATGAAATCGCCAAGATGCGAATCTTCCTCGTCGCCAATCGGCGTTTCGAGCGAGATCGGCTCCTTCGCGATCTTCATGACCTTGCGGATCTTCTCCAAGGGCATGTGCAGCTTTTCGACCAGCTCTTCCGGCGTCGGTTCGCGGCCGATTTCGTGCAGCATCTGGCGGCTCGTGCGCACCAGCTTGTTGATCGTTTCGATCATGTGCACCGGGATGCGGATCGTACGCGCCTGATCCGCGATCGAGCGCGTGATCGCCTGACGGATCCACCATGTGGCGTAGGTCGAGAACTTGTAGCCGCGCCGGTATTCGAACTTTTCGACCGCCTTCATCAGGCCGATGTTGCCTTCCTGAATCAGGTCGAGGAATTGCAGGCCGCGGTTCGTGTACTTCTTGGCGATGGAGATGACGAGGCGCAGGTTCGCTTCGACCATTTCCTTCTTCGCGCGGTTGGATTCGCGCTCGCCTTTTTGCACCGTCATCACGATGCGCTTGAAATCGCCCAGCGGCAGGCCCGCTTCGTCGCAGATCGATGCGATCTCGGCCCGCAGGCGGTCGTGCTCGGAATCGTGCCGCTCCACGAACTTGGCCCATGCCTTCATGTTCGGGGCGACAAACTTCGGCTCCGGTTCCCCGGTTGCGGTTTTCTCGGTCTTTCCGAGCTTGGCGGCGAGCTTTGCCGCGAGCTTTGACGCCGCTTTCTTTGCGGGCGCGACGATCTTGCCTTGCAGAACCGCCGTCAGCCATCCGCGGTCCAGCTCATGGCCAGTGTAGCGCGCGAGGAAGTCTTCGCGGCCAACGCCGCAATCTCCCGCGAGGCGCAGGATGCGGCCTTCGATGCCCACGAGCCTGCGGTTCAGCGTGTAGAGCTGCTGGACCAGCTGTTCGAGGCGGTTGTTGTTCAGGCGCACCGTGCGCACGAGGTCGACAAGCTCTTCCTTCGTTTTGTCGAACTTCTTGTCGGACTGCGGCGAGGGGGCTTCGCCCTTCTGCGTCGCCGCGATGCGCGCCGCCTGGAGCTTGTAGAGCTTGCTGTAGGCGGCTGCGATCTTCTCGAAGGTTTCGAGAACTTGCGGTTTCAGTTTTTCTTCGAGCATCGAGAGCGAGAGATTTTCCTGCTCTTCGTCGTCAAAGCCGCTGCCTTCGCCTTCTTCGCCTTCCGGCTTTTCTTCGGGCTCCTCTTCTATCGTCTCGGCGCTTTCGCCTTCGCCCATCATTTCTTCTTCGGACGTCGGGGCGCCGCCGTAGGTGGCTTCGAGGTCGATGATGTCGCGCAGAAGCATCTTTCCTTCGTTCAGCGCGTCGTGCCAGCCGAGGATGGCTTGAATGGTCAGCGGGGATTCGCAGATGCCGCCGATCATCATTTCGCGCCCGGCTTCGATGCGCTTCGCAATTGCGATTTCGCCTTCGCGGCTCAGAAGCTCGACCGAGCCCATTTCGCGCAGGTACAGGCGCACGGGGTCGTCGGTCCGGCCAAGATCGTCGCTGACGTTGCCGCTTTCTCCCTCTTCGCTCGCTTCGCCTTCTTCTTTTTCCTTTGTCGTTTCGTCGTCGTCGCCTTCCGTGACGCTGATCCCCATCTCCGACAGCAGCGCCATCGTGTCTTCGATCATGTCCGAATTGATTTTATCCTGCGGCAGTGCGGCGTTGATTTCGTCGAGCGTGACGTAGCCGCGCTCCTTGCCCCGCTTGAGCATCTTTTTGACCGCGTCGGTCGCTTCGCTCATCAGGTCGGCGTCGGATTTCTCTTCCTCGGCTTTCAGCTCGTCGCTTTCGGCGGAGGCCAGCGCGGCTTGCTTGGGCTCCGGCTTCGCCGCAGGGGCGGACGCGGGCTTCGCAGTTTCAGGCGCTTCGGCGGCTTTGATTTTGAGCGCCGCTTTTTTTGCTTCCTTCGTTTCTTTCGCTTCTTTTTTCTTGGAAACAGGCGTAACTTTCGGCTTGGCGACCGGCTTGATCGTCACGTCGCTCTTCGGCTTCGCGGCTGGTTTGCGCGCAGGCTTCTTCGCGGCCGTTTTGGGCGCGGGTTTCGCTTTCGGGTTCGGTTTCGCCTTGCTGTTTTTCTTGGGTTGCGAAGCGGGTTTCTTTTTTGCTGTTTTTTTGTTCGTTGCCATTCTATCCAGTTTCCCCAAAGGAACGCAGTGTATAAAGCTTTTCCAGCCCCAATCAAAGGGCGAATTCTAAGGCCCGCGGTCGCCAAAGCAAGGAGTTTTAACGAAAATTCCCCAAACTGATTCGCGGCGTCGCCCGGGGCCGTCCTTTTTCGCAATCTTATTGAAAATAAAGCATTTTATCCTTTATTCAAACAACGCCTCAACCGAGGATCTTATTTCGATAACCCGATTCAGGGCCGACGGACTGTATTTGCCCTTGCTCCATGTGCCTATTTCGTACAATTCCGCGAAGGTCATGTCCGGCGCTTTCTTGCCTTTTCCGAAGACCCTTTCGCCCCGCCGGACCGTGTCGATCAGGTAGGCCGGAAAGCGCCTGTCGTAGGCATTCCTCTCGATTTCCCCGACGTGGCATGCAAGCCCGGAGATCAGCGTCGCCGCGTCTTCTCCGCTCAGGCCCACCAGCAGGTTCGGCTCGAACATCGGCTGCCAGTACTCCGTCTTGATGAGCGTGCAGCCGTATCCTTCGGGCATTTTCGCCAGCGCTTCCATCCCGAGATAGTGCGTTCCGACGTGGGTCACATGCCAGTCTCCGCCGTGCGGCAGGATCACTGCCTCGGGGCGAAGGGCCATGAGGATGCCTGCAATCCGGTCAACCTTGCTTTGCCATGCTTCTGTTTCCAGCCGCCCGGCAAGCGTGACGTCCTCCATGCCGTTCTCGTCCGCCAGCATGCAGTCCCAGCCGAGGACCGTGCAGGCTTTCGCCAGCTCTTTCTTTCGTTCGTTCCTCCGGCTCCGGTCGCTCCCGAGCGTGATCGCGACGTTGATAATTTGCCAATTCTTTTCGCGGCTCATTCTCAGCGGCAACGCTCCGTTCAGGCATTCGTCGTCGGGATGCGGCGACAGCATGACGGCGCAGGAGCACTTTTCTTCCCTTCTCGGAACTTCGTCCGTCAGTTCCTTGCTTGGTATCTCCGGCTCGGGAAGCGGCTTCTTGAGAATTTCCTCGTAGGCCGAAACGATTTTTGCGGAAGAAACGTCGGTTGGATTTTGCGGCATGTCTTTTCCTCCGTTTCCCGCGTCCGTTGGTTGCAGATAGTATCGACAGACCCGAATTACAAGGGCAGGGGGCCCGCTTTTCGGGCTTCCTGCCTTTGTTTGCCGCTTTTTGACCTTCTCAGGCGGCTTGAAGTTCTTCTTTGACTTCTCCGAAGAGCTCTATCGCCTGCGCAACCCATTCGGTGTTTTCGCCGGTGGACGTCAGGACGACATCGCAGATTTCAGAGGTATCCTCGCTCATGAGCGCGCCAGCCGCCGTCAGTTCTTCTTCGATGTCAGGCGTCGCGGCGACCGTCAGTCCCGCGCTCTTCGGCGACAGCGCAAGCAGCGCGACCCCGGCCCCTACGGCTGCGATCGGCTTTTGCGCTTCGAGGAAATGATTCACGATCCGGCGGGTGTGCAGGTTGGTTTTCAACTTGGCTATGGCTCGTTCTCCGCCGGGGATGACGAGGAAGTCAAAATCGGATCCGAGCGCTTCTCCAATTTGCGCGTCGACGGGGAAGTAATGGCCCCAGTGATCTTTTTGCCAGCCGTTCACGACCCCGTGTTCGGGCGCGACGGTTTTGAAGCTTGCTTTGACGCCGGTCAAAGCACGTTGAATTTCAGTCATTTGTGTTTCATCAAAGCCGTTTGCGGCGAGAATAGCGATAGATTTACCGGCAAGCGCTGCGGTCATGCGTCAATGCTCCTGTGGATTTACATATTGAATATATTTGCATTTTTCAGGCAGGCGGCTGTCCCATTCGTTTCGAGGCCCATTGTGCCGCCCGTGAACGAGGCCTCTTCTACATAAGAATCAACCCGTTGAGAAGCGTTGATTTAATTTCGGGGGCAAAGATTATGCAAATAGATGCGAATTTGCGACAGTCGGGCGA
>JAQUUS010000047.1 GCA_028693775.1 Alphaproteobacteria bacterium
CGGATGCAGGACCAGAACGAAATGGAAATGTATCTCGACGTGCCGTTCACACGCGCGCGCTTCGAAGAAATGATCCGGGATTCGATCATGAGGACCATCGATCTGGTCCGGACGATCCTGAGCGAAAACAACACAACGCACGAAGAAATCGACCGCATCGTGTTCATCGGCGGCCCGAGCCGCATTCCGCTGATCCGCCAGCTCGTCTCGAGCGAACTGGGGATCGCCACAGACGTCAAAACGGACCCCATGACGGCAGTGGCCATAGGCGCAGCCTACTACTGCGAAGGCCGGCAGTGGACCGCGCCGGACGTCAGCGAGCCCAAGCCCGTCCAGGCATCGGCGCCCGTCCCCGACGAACCCCGCGTCACCTACTCCTACACATCGCGCACGCCCAACGACAAAACGATCGTCACCGTGCACGTTTCCGGCCCGGAGGCCGACGGACGGCAAGTCCAGCTGGTCACGAACAAATGGGATTCCGGCATGCTGCCGTTGGCCGACAGCCTGACCATCCTCGTTCCGCTCGAAGAGATCGGAAAGCACGAAATCACGGCTCACGTCCTCGACGAGAAGGGAACGGTGCTGCCGCAACACGACCAGAAGCTGACCATCGACCGGCTTGTCGCCTCGACGGGTCAAATCCCGGCCGCGCAAACGATCGCCATCAAGGCGCTCTCGCACGTTACGGCGCAAGAAAACACCCTGATGCCGCTGGTCAAAAAGAACGACACGCTCCCGGCCACCGGCTCCGTCAAGTTCACGGCGGCGCGGGCCCTGAAAGCGCGCGAACCCGGCCACCTGAGCTTCGAGCTGTTCCAGATCGAATACGAAGATCGCGTCGATCTCAACCTGTGCATCGGCGTCTTCCGCATCGGCGGCGAAGACCTTCCGAACAACTACGAAATCAAGCAAGGCGCATCCCTGTCCTTCGACTGGCAAATGACCGACAGCGGAATTTTGCAAGCAAACGTCCGCATCGAAAGCGACGACGAAAAACCGCTTGAGCTC
This sequence comes from Alphaproteobacteria bacterium, assembly GCA_028693775.1. Taxonomy (GTDB): domain Bacteria; phylum Pseudomonadota; class Alphaproteobacteria; order UBA9219; family UBA9219; genus CAIXLI01. The sequence continues at coordinate 1,012 of JAQUUS010000047.1, forward strand.
AAAGCGCCGCGCTTCTACGCGCCCCAAACGGGCCAGGTCTCGTTTGCAGGCGAAACGGGCGTCAAGTTCGCAACGGCCATCGTCAAGCAAGGCGAAAGCGAATGGGGCGACCTTGCCGCAGCCGTGGGCCCCGAAGGCGGCCCCGAAGTCCAGCTTCTGAAAATGAGGCTCCAGGAACAAAACGAAACGCTGCTTGAATCGAAGAGCGATCCCGAATCCCTGCGCCGCGTGACGGAAGAAGTGCGCTTCATCCGTCAGGACATCGCGCGCATCGGCAAAAAGCACCGTCCCGCGCTGCTCCAGCGCCGTCTCGGCAAAATGACGGCGGTCTACAACCGCATCGCCCGAGGCCACGCGAAAAAGTCGGAGAACGAACGCTTCGACAACCACGCAGGCAAAGTCCAGGCCATCATCGACGGCAACGACGGCAAATTCTTCGACGATGCGGACCTGCACATGTCGGAAATGAGAGACCTGTTCTTCGCCATCGCATGGAGAGATCCGGGCTACGTCAAGGCGTGGTTCAAGAGGCTGTCCGGCGAAGCGTTCCTGTTCCCCGATACGGCGGAATTCGAAACGCTGGTAAAGGAAGGCAACGACATCGACATCAAGACGGCGCCCGAAGCCCTTCGCGAAATCGTGAAGAAAATGCTGGCCGCGCGCATCTCTCTGGGCGCAAGCGACACCGCCAGCGAGCTCGCGAACATCGTCAAAGCCTGAGCCCCGGTTTTTTAGTTAACGCAAGCCCGCTGCATAACGCGCCCGGCCATCGGCGCGCCTCCGGTTTTGGTTAACCGCGATTTTCCCTTTTGAAACCATTTGCGCCCCCCTATGCTGCCCTCCATAGACAATGCACTCTTTGAGAAAAGTCATGAGACAGCCGCGAACAGACCGCCTTTTGCTTGGCCCCATTTCGGAATATCTCCTGTCTGTCGGAGAAGAAAAACTCCCCCGGCGCTTCAAAAAATCCGGCGAATTGACGGCGCGCTGCAAAGCCTGCGCCTACGCCATTCCCGACGAAACCTATCGCTACAGAAGCGCCGTGATGCTTGAATGCGGAGCCTTTCCGAACGCGCACGTCGATCCCCCGGCCAGTTGGACCGAAGAAGCAATCAGAGACTACTATTACGGAACAGGCGCCCAATACCGCGACAGCGCGACGCAGGCCATCACAAACGCGAGATACCCGCAGGTGATCGAAATGAACCGGCACGGACAATGCGAAACCTTCGAAAGGATTTCGCTCCGGGAAGCCGTCAAACGCCGTTTCAGCCGCACCGCCCCGGCCCCCTGACGGTAAAAACGATTGTTTCTCAAAGCATAGGCAAACCCGCACAAGGCTGCTATAAATAGCGGTCCCTGCAGAAGCGACGGAATTGCCATGAGCTTCATAGAAAGAGCCCAAAACAAAGCGACCCGCGCACCGACCAAATACGAAGAAAAGCTTCTTGCGGAAATAGACTCCCTGAACGCAAAGGTCGCGCGGCTCGAAGCCGAAAAAGCCGAGTTGCGCCGTCAACTGAAAGACTCCGACATCTATCCGTCGATCCCTTTCGAAAAAATCAACAGCCTGATCGAAGGCAAGGGAATCTATCTGGGCGTCTGGCCCCTCAAAGACAGGCATGGAACGGAGCTGGGCCTTTTCAGCGTCTTCGCCGCGCCTGAGGATCTGAAAAACGCCGAAGGCAATCCGCGCATGACGTTCGCCCAGGCCTCCGAAGAACTGTGTCGGGGCACGAAATGGTACGGCATCGCAGGCCGCCGGTTCGATAGCGAGCCGGTGTTGGCGGAAGCCTTGAGAAGCAAATCCTACAAAGGGGAATGGTTCATTCCGCCCAAAATACTCATGATCGCCGACGGCCCCTGTCTCTATCAGAACAGAAACAAAGGAGCCCTTGCCAGAACGCTGTCGACAGATCCCAGCGACGGAAACGATGAGTATATGACCTGCACGGCCCTGTTGTTCGCCCCCGATGTGACGAGCGTAAAATTCTCTTCCGGAACCACCAGTTTTTTGGAAATCGACGAAGACAAAGCCCGCTGCCGGCCCTTCCGGCTCGAACGGATCGATGCCAACGCGTTCAGGAAAGCTAGGCTATGATATCTGGCAAAAGCTTGCTTTCGGTCTGCAAGATCTCATCGCGAATGATGAGTTTGCGTTTTTTCAAGCGCTGAATCTGAATCATATCGGGAACGGCGCGCTGAGACAGAGCCGTAATGGCGTCGTCAAGATCGCGATGCTCGGCCTTCAACTGGACCAGAAGTTCCTTTAACTTTTCCTGCTCGTTCATATCGCTAAACTCACCGTAGATGCCGATTTATAGCAGAAAATGCGGCAGTGCGCCATGATTGGATGAAGAGGACGCAAACAAAGCGCCCGCGCCGACAAAAAAGGCGGGGATTGCCCCCGCCTTGATTGTTTCCGGCTCCCGCAAACGGGAGCGAGAGGATCCCGAAAAAGAACGCCGAAGCGCCTTTTCCGAGAAGAAGCTTACTTGAGTTCGACGCCGGCGCCTGCCGCTTCGAGCTGCTTCTTGAACTTCTCGGCATCGGCCTTGCTGACGCCTTCCTTAAGAGGCTTGGGCGCGCCTTCGACCAGATCCTTGGCTTCCTTGAGGCCAAGACCGGTGATCGCGCGGACTTCCTTAATGACTTCGATCTTCTTGTCGCCGGCCTTGGTGAGAACGACCGTGAATTCGGTCTTCTCTTCGGCAGCGGCAGCGCCGGCGCCAGCAGCGACGGCAGCGACGGCAACCGGAGCAGCGGCGCTAACGCCCCACTTCTCTTCCAGAGCCTTCGACAATTCGGCGGCTTCCAGAACGGTCAGGGTCGACAATTCTTCAACCAGTTTTTCAATGTTAGCCATGGTACTCTCTCCTTTGTTGAACTTTGTTATGTTGAATGATGAAGCGGATAAAACCCGTTATGCGTCCTGACGCCCGCGAGCGGCCAAAACGCGCGCAACCTGCCCGCCCGGTTCCTTGAGAACGCGAGCGATCTTGGTCGCAGGAGCCTGCAACAAGCCAACAATCTTGGCGCGAAGCTCGTTCAGCGAAGGCAGTGAAGCAAGGACCTTGACCCGGGCTTCATCCAGAACTTCGCCATTCATGATGCCGCCAAGAACCTTGAACTTGTCGTTTTTCTTGGCGAAAGCCACCGAAACCTTGGCGGCCGCAATAGGATCTTTCGAATAAGCGAGGGCGGTGGGACCGCGCAGGAACTGCTCGATCTCGGCGAACTTGCCCTTTTCGATGGCGTGCTTGACCAGCTTGTTCTTGGCGACCTTGAGGCCGACGCCCTCTTTGCGCATGGCGACGCGCAAGTCACGCGTTTCGCTGGCGTTCAAGCCGAGCTGCTGGGTAACAACGATGATTTCGGAATCCTTGATCTCCGAATCGATGTCGGCAATAAGCGTCTCTTTCGCCTTCCGATTTGGACTAACGTGCTCAGTCATGCATCTGCTCCTTCAAGTCGAGACAACAACGCGCTGCAATGGCGCAGCGATAAATTCCATTTATGTCGGAGAAAAAGAGAAAGACGACGCACGAACGGGGCAAAAGCCCGCAATTCCGCAGATCAAGTCTTGCCCTATCTATGTTGGCGAATTTTAAGCTTCCGAAGAAGCGCCCACAGTCTCCGACAGGCATGCCCCGTTTCCGAGGCAGAGGGTTTTTAGCCCAAACCTTAACGGAAAAGCAAACAAAAAAAGCCCCGAAGACGCATGAACCAGGGCATTAACCAAGATAACAGCGTAATAGTTTCGCGCGCCGCATCTATAATGGCAGCGAAAATTTCATATATTTAAAGGCATTTTCATGGAAAACGAACATCAGGCAACCGCCCAAACCCTGCCCCGTCCCATCGCCGCTTTTGTCCAGAAAAGCGTGGTGAACATTCTGTCCATCAAGGGATTATACCCTCGGATGTCTCAAAAGTTCAAAGGCACCGAACTCGTGTCCGACCGCGAAGCCAAGGTAGGCATGTTCATGTACTTTGCGTTCTACGAACCCCTGAAAATGGACCAGCTCGACCTGTTGTTTTTCGGAAAACATGTCGTGCCGACCGCGCTTGAATGCTGCACGGAAGAGCAAAAAACAAAAATCTTCGCGCCAACAAAAGGCCTCGACGAAGAACACGTCGAGATCCTCAAAGTCTTCCAACGCAGAGCCATGAGCGAAGAAAACGCAGCAATCTACGGCAACCTCATCGAAGCCTTCCGCATCGCGCTGGATCAGAGAGATCAAATCACCCGCGATCAAACATCGACAGGCCAGAACAACGCAAAAACCAACGGTTCCGCGCCCTCCCTGCAATAGCCAAGGAAAAGCAGTCCGCAAAAAATGGTTCGGGAAAATCAGGAAGCCCTGTGCGTCAGAGCCTTGCCTTCGGAACGATCATGCGAAGCACGCTCCCGATAAGGCTTTCCGCAAAGCCCCCCTTGACCACGGGAGGAACGAAAGCGTCGAGTCCGGCTTTTTTATAAGCGTCGAGAATGTCGCGCGGTGTCTCGTGCAAAAATTCCAAAGTCTCGTATTTCCAGCCGTCCTCAAACGTGCTGACAATCCGCGCACACGTCCGCGCGCTTCCTTTCAACACAGGAACGAGCTCTTTCAATTCGGTGCAGCGGGTCTTGCTGGCAATGGTCTCGCCATGAAGATCGCGCGTGTGCCCCTCGCCGTGTTTAGCTTCGGCTCTGAGGGTAACGCTGCCGTCTCTCCAAAAAAGCGTCTTGACCATGAAAATCCTTTAAAAAAATCGGCCAGGCCGAACCCTCTGAATTTAACACGTTTTGCGTGAAATCAATATAGAAATTGGGCCGTCCGCGCGTTAACCACCTAACGCCTTAAACATCCAGATTTAACGCCGCCGCCTTGCTTTGAGCTTTTACTTTCATGGGAAAAAACATATTTTATAAAACAAAGGAAAACGCCCCGTGCGTCATAAGCCTTTTCAGCAAACATCAAAAAGCGAACGAAGAAATACATACAAAAATTATGGCCGGGAACCTCGATCTGTCACACAAGCCGCTTTCTCCCGTTTGGGAAGACGATAACGCCGCCAAAACGCGCGCGATCCTCCCGACAGAAATAGAGAAGCTCGCCGACAGGCTCTCGGGTCTGGGGATCGAACAGGCGCGTGTCGGGCTCGAATTTGAATTCTCGCTTCCCGAGACTCCGCCAAACGAATCCGCAACGTGGCAGAAAGCAAAAAGCCGCATCCTTTCGGACCTCGGCGCCCAAATCGATAAAGCCCCGCGCGATGAAAAAGCGGCGCTTGAAGCCAAAAGAGATGCTGTCGCCGCTTTTAACGCGCGCGAAATCCTTATGTACGAACTTCTGGAAGACGACGCGCGCAAAAACGGATATCTGGAGCCTCTTTTTGGCTCCGGCCACGACGGGAACGGCTATTACGACGGCGAAAATATGCTTGAGCTGAAAATGGCCCATTGCGACGTACGCGCCTATCTGGAGCGAAAAGAGAAAATCCTCCGGGCGTTGTCGGAAAAAGCGGAGTCTTTCGGACTGCCTCTCTCGTCCCGGCCCAACACGCATATCAACCTCAGCTTTTGGAAAAACGGCCAAAACCTCTTTCTGCCCGATCATCCGGAATTCAGCACAACCGGCAAAGCGCTTGTCGAAGGCATGACCCGCGCTCTCTACGACTCCGTTGCCTTGATGACCAATCAGAACGGGCTCGACACGCCGACAGACGCTTTCTGTTATTCGCCCAGCCGGGCGTCCGCCATGCGTTCCGCCTACGGAAGATACGAAATCCTTTTCGGTTGTGTCGAAAGCAAGCAGCGTCCCGACCTGATAACAACCCTTGGCCTTGCCGGAGCGCTCTACGGCTTGATCGAAACGGATCGCGCCGAAATCGCCGAAGCCCGCGTCGTAAAATCGCCCCTGATCGGGCGTCCAAAAAATAAATATAAACTTCTAACCCATGCCCTGAACGGCGCCCGGTTAAACGACGACGGGACGTTGACGTTTTCTCAGGATTATCTGTCAAACAATGCGGGCCATCTCGCCTACGAATTGGGATTGGTGCAAGCGCCCCCATCGGGCTACGAACAAATGTTGTTCATAATCAAATCGCTCTCATCCAATTACATTTTTCGCCTTCCCATCGTCAATTTTATGGACTGCATCCAAATCGACCCCGCCAAAAACAGGATTTCATGGCCGACGACGGAACCGAACGTTTTCGTCAGCAAAACGCCTGAAAAAAACATGCACCTCTTGCCCGAAGACATGCAGGAACGCATGCGCCGGGGAGAAAAACTCTCAACGGATGAAATGGATCCCTATGTGGCCTACGGGGACACCTATCCGTCCGCCGGGCGAACTGTCCGGATCGATGTCTCTTTGCTGAAAAAAGAAATCCGGCTGCGTGGCGTCACCGAAAAACTTGCAGTCCTTCCGGGCTACGATATGACACGAGCCGAACGATACCTGTCGTTGGGAGAAACGCGAATTAAACGTCTAAAAACCAGCAAAGCCCTGCACAAAACCCTGAGTTCCGCCTTGATGAACGCCCTGCTCGAAGACAATCTCTCCGCCCCGGAGCCCTGCCCGACACGAAATGACACGGCCATGCTCACCCACGAACAACTCTCCAAGCCCACTTTGCATTAAGATCAGGCGTCCAGATTCAAAGCCGCTGCCAGCAACGCCTTCGTATAAGGCTGTTTGGGCGACGAAAAGAGCTCCGAAGCGTTCCCCTGCTCGACCGCGCGCCCGGCCTGCATCACAATCACGCGATGCGCCAGCGCCCGAACGACGCGCAAATCGTGGCTGATGAACATAAACGCAATCTTGTGCCGGCGTTGCAAACCGCGAAGCAGCTCCACGACCTGCGCCTGAACGGACATATCGAGCGCGGACGTCGGCTCGTCCAGAATAATCAGCCTCGGCTTCAAAATGAGCGCGCGAGCGACAGAAATGCGCTGTCTCTGCCCGCCCGAAAATTCATGCGGATACCGATGCCGCGTCTCCGGATCGAGTTCGACCTCCTTCATGGCCTCGACAATACGGCGCTCCCGCTCTTCCGGCGTCGCGCACAGATCGTTGATATCCAGCCCCTCGGCGATAATATCCCCGGCCGTCATGCGCGGACTGAGGCTCCCGAACGGATCCTGAAAAACAACCTGCATCGAAGGCCGCATTGCGCGAAGCTCGGCGCGCGACAGCTCGCCCATCTCGCGCCCCATAAACGCAACGGGCCCCTCGGATTTGATAAGGCGAAGCAGCGCGAGCCCCAGAGTCGTCTTTCCCGACCCGGATTCGCCCACAACCCCAAGCGTCTCGCCCTCGCGAATAAGCAGTGATACGCCGTCCACAGCCCTGACATAATCCGAAGGCTTCCCGAAGATCCCCTTCTTGATGGGAAAATCAACCTTGAGGGTCGCGGCATACAAAACCTCGGGCGCGTCGGGCGAAATCGGGCTCGCCTCGCCCTTGGGCTCGGCCGCAAGGAGCATCTTCGTATAAGGATGCGCCGGAGCCTCGAAAATCCGCTTGGCCGGGCCCTGTTCGACAATCTCCCCGCGCTGCATCACGCAAACCGTGTCGGCAATTTTCCGCACGATCCCCAGATCGTGCGTAATCATCAAAAGAGCCATACCCAGCCGCTTCTGCAAATCCTTCAGAAGCTTCAAAATCTGCGCCTGAATCGTCACGTCGAGCGCCGTCGTCGGCTCGTCGGCGATCAGCAAATCCGGATCGTTCGCCAAAGCCATGGCGATCATCACGCGCTGTCTCTGCCCGCCCGAAAGCTCGTGCGGATAAGCCTTGAGCCTCTTTTCCGGCTCCGGCAGAGCCACAAGGTTCAAAAGCTCGATAATCCGCGCCCGGGCCTGCACCGGGTTCATGTTTTTATGAACGAAAAGAACCTCGCCGATCTGCTTCTCGATGGTATGGAGCGGATTGAGCGAGGTCATCGGCTCCTGAAAAATCATGCCGACGCGATTGCCGCGAATGCTTTGCAAAACCTTCTCCGAAGCGCCGACAATCTCCTGCCCGTCAAAAGCAATGCTGCCCTCCGGATGCCGCGCATTGGGATAAGGCAAAAGCTGCAAAAGAGACAATGCGGTGACCGATTTTCCCGACCCCGACTCCCCGACGAGCGCCAGCGTCTCCCCTTTTGAAATTGAGAACGAAACGCCGCGCACAGCCTCGACCTCGCGCTCGCCCTGCCCAAAAACAACCTTCAGATTATCGACGCGAAGAAGGCTCATGAGCGCCTCCCTTTCAGCTTGCGCGGATCGAACGCATCACGCACGGCCTCGCCCACAAAAATCAGCAACGTCAGCATGA
>JAQUUS010000048.1 GCA_028693775.1 Alphaproteobacteria bacterium
GGCTTGATGCAGGGCGCTCAGCCTATTGTGGTCGCTTCGGATTTTCTGGACAGGCGCAGGGATGCCGTTGCTGCGGTTTTGCGCGCTTTTGCGCGCGGCTCGGCTTTTATTCTTTCCAATCCTACGGACGCGGCGGTTCTCGCTGCGAAGGAGGCCAGCTTGCCCGCTCCTTTGCTGGTCAAGGTTTTTGCCAAGCAGTCGTTTGGGCCTCAGATGGGCGGGGCCGACGTTGCCGAGCTTGAAAAGGCCGAACGCTATATGCGCAAGACCGGGCTTTTGAGATCGGCGGTCGATGTCGGCGCGTGGATCGACCGTTCGGCGGCAGAGGTGAAAAAATGAAGGGCAGGCGGTCGCCGGTTTTTGCGAAGATCTCTTCGCTGGTTCTTTATGTCTTTCTTCCTTTTGCTTTGCTTGCTCTTTGGCAGGGGCTTTTTGCGCTCGGGGTTGTCCGGCCTCTTTTGCTGCCGCCGCCGACGCGCATTGCGGCGGCTTTTGCCGAGCTTTTGGGCAACGGCGATTTGCTGCGCCATCTGGGGATCAGCATGCTTCGCGTTTGCGAGGGCTTTTTGGCCGCTGCGGCGTTGGGGATCGGGCTCGGCATTGCTTTGGGGCTTTCGCGCACGCTCGAGAAAAGCCTCGATCTCGTTATTCAGCTTATGAAGCCTATTCCTCCTATTGCCTGGGTTCCTTTGACCATTCTTTGGTTCGGGATCGGCGAGGAGAGCAAGGTTTTTATTATTTTCCTCGGTGCGTTCTTTCCGATCCTCATGAATACCATCGACGGGATCAGGCAGACCGACGTCAGGTTCGTGGAGGTTGCTCGCGTGTTTGAGACGTCGCGGTGGCGGTTCGTCTCGCGCGTCGTTTTGCCCGGCGCTTTGCCGTCCATCATGACCGGGCTGCGCTTCGGTATGATGGTCGCGTGGATGTGCGTGGTCGCCGCAGAACTCGTTGCCGCTTCAAGCGGGATCGGCTTTTTGATCATGGATGCGCGCCAGATGATGCAGACGGATCAGGTTTTTGTTGGGATGATTACGATTGGTGCGACCGGCAAGCTTCTTGACGTTGTTTTGCGAAAAATCGAGCGGCGGCTTATTGCATGGAAGGTTGAGTTTTGACGATGAGCTCACGGAATGTATTTGCCGGGTTGACCGTTGACGGGGTTTCAAAGACGTTTCGAAACGCGAAAAAGTCCGTTCATGTTTTGCGCGATGTTTCTTTGAAGGTCGAGGCGGGAAGCATCGCTTGCATTGTCGGCAAGTCGGGGTGCGGCAAGAGTACGCTTTTGCGGGTTATTGCGGGGCTGGAGACGGATTATGACGGGACGGTGACGCTTTCAGGCTCCGTTTTGCGCGGGCCGGGGCGCGACAGGGGCGTTGTTTTTCAGGAGCCGCGCCTTTTGCCGTGGCTCTCGGTGGAGGGCAATATCGCTTTCGCGCTTCAGGGGTTGACGCCTTTTGAGAAAAGGCGGCGCGTGCTTCGCTATTTGAAAAAAGTCGGGCTTACCAAATCAGCGCGCAGCTATCCGCATCAGCTCTCGGGCGGCATGGCTCAGCGGGTCGCCATTGCTCGCGGGCTTGTGAACCAGCCAAAGGTTTTATTGCTCGACGAGCCTTTCGGCGCGCTCGACGCTTTGACGCGGATTCAGATGCAGCAGGAGACGCTTCGGCTTTGGGAGGCTTTGCGGCCCACCATGGTGATGGTGACGCACGATATCGATGAGGCCATATTCCTTGGGGATCAGGTTATTGTGATGTCGGCTGGTCCAAAGACGATCAGGAAAAAGCTTTCGGTGACGCTTCCACGGCCGCGCGACAGGAATAGTCCTGAATTCGCTGCCTTGCGCAGAGAGATCCTTGCCGAATTTTTCGTCGATGCCTAGCGCCTTTTAGATAGGGCCATCGTGAAAGAGCACGTTATACTTCCATTCGGGAAGGTATCCTTGCGTTTCATAGCCCGCTTTTTCGGCGGCATAGAGCCGTTCGGTCGCCAGATCATCGGGAAGGATCGCGCTGTTGCGCGTGCTCCACTGGCTTTGATCCCATTCGCGGTTGTAGGCGAAGCTCGAATCTGCATCGTAGTTGTTGTAGCGCCAATGCGGATCGGTGTAGTTGGTCGCATCCGTTCCTGACGTCAGGTTCGACGTTGCGTTTGCCGTTTCTGCCGGAATTGCTATGACGTTTGACGTATTGACCGCTGTCGTTGCGGCGGGCGTGGCGGCCGGATGTACGAGCGATAGCAGGAAATCGGTCGATACGGCTCCGAAGGCCGCTCCGGCAGCTCCGAACATGGCGGCTTTGCCGAAGGTCGTGACTTTTTCCTTGAGCGTCAATTCGGCGCCTACGGCTTTGCACATTTTGTGCTGGTTTAGTACGGCCAGAGAGCCCGCAAACAGTCCGCCGAAGGCGGTCGCTGCCGTCAGGTAGCTTTGACCCGCGATCGAGGAGACTTCGGCTCCGGTCATGATGACTTTAAGGGCGATCGCCGAGACGATGCCAAGGCCCACATCGGGCAAAAAGCCCCATTTTTTTCTGGGCGTTTCGTCGTCGGCCGCTATGGTGATGGGGGGAAGCGACTGTTCTGCTCTGACAGGTTCGGGGGAGAGGATGTTTTCCTGCTGAAGGTTGGCCAGCGGCGTTAATGCGGGATTGATCTGCGTTTGTTCTTCGGGCGCAGATTCCGGGGCCGGTTCGGGTTCTGTGTGCTGGACCATCGGATTTCCGGGCTTTGTGGCCAGGAAGTTTGCGAAGAAGACTTCGCTGTTCTTGGCGGGTTTGCCTTTCAGGTTGAGGCGGTAGAGCTTTGCGCCTGTCGTTTTGTATTCGAAGCCCGCAGGAGCTTTGGGGGCCACGCTGAAGTTTCCGGACACGATTTCGAAATTGTTGTGGATCCGGTCGTAGACCAAGTCTCCCGGCTTGAGGTCCTTCAGCTTTGTCCATTCGCCGGAATAGCTTTCGCCGGTATGGCCGTTGCGCATCGCCCAGACTTCCTGATTAGGCGCCGCTCGCAGCGGCGGCAGCGTTGGCGTTTTGATTTCTTCATTGGGGGTTTTGCGCAGATCGGGATTGTAGGCAAACGTGATTTCCAGCAAGGGGTCGCCGTAGACCTGATCCTTGCTTTCCAGACTGGCCAGTTTGCGTTCGGCGAAGGTGTTGTTCTCCATGTTCCACATCAGGATAACGTCGTTTTCCTTCAGCTCGGATACATGGACCATTCCCTTGCCGGCGACATGGATTAGCGACGTTCCGTCAAGATAGCCTTCGTCCGATTGTATCGAGTTCGCCAGTGAGCTGTTGAGCGCGGTTGCGTCGGCGACAAAGTCTGCGTCGGTCGCCCGTTTGGTATAGCCTTTGTGAGTGCGCGCGATGTTGTAGCCATACAGATCGTAGTGGATGCTCATGTTCCGGCTGTCGATGGTCGACCAGCCGATGAGGCGACCTGCTGCGTCTACATGGTCGATTTTGCCAGATGCGTCGCGGATGTAGGAATGCCCGATCCGTTCGTCGTTTGTGTCCAGGTGCAGGAATTCGTTGCCGGTAAACAGGGTCGTTCCGATGACTTGCGTTCCGTTATAGTGCGTGAATTTACCGGCCGGTTTTTCTTTGGAATGCGTGACGTTCTGTTCCAGAAATCCGGGATAGATGGGATAAGGGACGATCATCGTATTTCCTTAAATATTGTTGCGGCGAAACACTTGGCTATGAATAGGCTGTAACGTTTTTAATTATATCAATCGGATATATTTTCGGCAATCTCGCCTTCATTTCTTCCCTCATTTTAAACAGGTTAGGGAAACATATAGTTAAGGCTTGCGTAACTTCGTTGCTTAATTTTTGCTTCCTATCCTGCCTTTTTTCGGCCTTATTAAATTTGTGTAAACGCTGGTTTTACAATTTACTTTCACTTCATCGTCTAACCCGCTGCAACGCTTTTTCTTTATCCCTTTTGCTAAGCATAAAATCGCTTAAATATATGAAATTTCTGATTCTTAAAGCGGGTTTTTGTTGCACGAATCAAAGGAAAAGATTCATATATCGAAAATCGATTCCTTTGCGCGCATCTCGCGCACCTAACCTGGAGGTCTATTCATGATCAATCTGTCGATGGCCGATCCTGAGCACAATTTGCGCCCTCGCCTGACTGTTATCGGCGTCGGCGGTGCAGGCGGCAATGCCATCAACAATATGATCCGTTGCCAGCTTGAGGGATGCGATTTTATTGCTGCGAATACGGATTCGCAGGCTCTCGCCATGTCTTTGGCCAACCGCAAGATCCAGTTGGGCGTTAACCTTTCTCGCGGCCTCGGCGCGGGCTCCAAGTCCGATGTCGGCCGCGCCGCTGCGGAAGAGCAAATTAACGATATTATGGCCTGTCTCGAAGGCTCGGATATGCTTTTCGTTACTGCCGGTATGGGCGGCGGTACGGGGACGGGCGCTGCTCCCGTTATTGCCCGTGCGGCTCGCGAGTCCGGCATTTTGACCGTCGGCGTTGTGACCAAGCCTTTCCATTTTGAGGGCAACAACCGTATGCGTCAGGCCGAGTCCGGCATTGCGGATCTTCAGCAGTACGTCGATACGCTGATCGTTATTCCTAACCAGAATCTTTTCAGGATCGCCAACGAGCGCACCACATTTGCAGAGGCGTTCCGCCTTGCGGACGAAGTTCTTCATTGCGGCGTTCGCGGCATCACCGATCTGATGGTTATGCCCGGCTTCATGAATCTCGATTTCGCTGACGTCAAGACCGTTATGGGCGAAATGGGCAAGGCCATGATGGGCACCGGCGAAGCCGAAGGCGACGATCGCGCCGTTCATGCCGCAGAGGCCGCCATTTCCAATCCGCTTCTCGACGATGTTTCGATGAAGGGCGCTCGCGGCGTTTTGATTAATATTACGGGCGGACTCGATATGACCCTGTTCGAAGTCGATCAGGCTGCCAACCGTATTCGCGAAGAAGTCGATCCGGAGGCTCAGATCAAGGTCGGCTCGACGCTCGGAGAATCCCTTGAGGGCAAGATCCGCGTTTCGGTTATTGCCACGGGCATCGATGCGGCCGCTACGCAACGCTCGTCTTCTTCATCCCCATCTTCCTCGCGTACGCCGTCTCAAAAGCAGCCTCAGGCGAAAACTCAGCCCCAGACGGCTTATGCTCAGCCCGCTTATCCGCAGTCGTCTCATCCTGTGGCTCAGCAGCAGCCCGTTCAACAGCAGGCGGTTCAGCAACAGCCGGCTTCCTCGCAGACGAGCTACTTTACTATGCCTCAGGCGATTATGCCTCATGCGGACGTTATTCCTCATACCTCTCCGGTTGAGGCGACGCAGCCGGAACAACAGGCTCAGGCCCCGAAAATTCAGGAGCAGGCCGCTCCTAGAAATACCGCTATCGAGAACGAAGACAAGGCGCCGGTTGTCGAGAGCAGGGCTGCGGAGCCCGTGGTTGAACAGCCGGAGCGCGAAGTCGAGGAGGTTCGAGAAGAGCCGACTGTTTCGCGCGTGCAGCCAAAGCCGACTCCTGCGCCCGATGTTCAGGCGCATCGCAGTGCGCGCCCGGCTTCTCCGATGGCTCAGAACGATATGCGGATGACGCAGCTCACGCCGCAAAGTCAGTCCAGCCCCGCCGATCAGCGCCGTCATCGCAGGGCGGAATCTCTCTTTACGCGCATCACAGGGTTTGGCCTCGTTCGTCCGTCTTCGCAACATCAGGACGATGAGCTTCATGATCCGAGCATGGGCGACGAGGGAATGGGCGGGCCTCATCTCGATGTCAGGCCTTCGGAGCGCCCGGTTCTTTCGGAGCAGCCGGACGATTTGCTGGAGATCCCCGCTTTTCTTCGCAGGCAGAGCAATCACTAATTTTCGGGCGGCCTAGAGAAAGCTTTCTATCGTTTGCCAGAGCAGCTCAAGGTTTGGCGCGGAGCTGAGAGAGTGGTCGCCGTTCTTTACGAGCGTTAGCCGCAGGTCGTCGCAGGCTATGTGCTCGGCTATGCGGACGGCATGCGTCCAGGGGACTTCGCGGTCGTCGAAGCCCTGGAGAAGGCTTACGGGACACTTCATTTCAAACGGTTTTCCGAGGATCAGGTGTTTGCGCGATTCCTCGAAAAAAGCTAACGATATGGGAGCGTTCCGATGCGGCGGCGCTCCGGGTTCGTAGAACTTTTTGTCGCGCATGAGAGCTGCCTTGTCGCTCGGCGTCAGGTGCTTCCAGATCAGCTCTTCGGTGAAATCAGGCGCTGCGGCTACGCCGATAAAGGCCTTAACGCGTTCGGGGCGCGCTTTTGCAAGCAGCAGCCCAAGCCATCCGCCCATTGACGAACCTACGACGATTTGCGACCCTTCCGTCAGCTTGTCGATGACTTCGATTGAGTCTTCGAGCCAGCGTCCGATCGTTCCGTTTTCGAAATCGCCCTCGGATTGTCCGCATCCACGGTAGTCAAATCGTACGAATGGAACGTCTTTTTCTTGCGCGCGCCTGGACAGGTAGGTGGCTTTCGTTCCTTCCATGTTCGAGGCAAAGCCGCTCAGGAAGATTAATCCGGAAAATTTTTTATTTCCTTCTTGCCGTTGGTACGCAAGGCGATTATCCGATACGGGTATGAAATTGAGGACCATGTTGTTTTCTTTCTTCTCAAACTGCTATTTAATGGTGAGCTGGGCGGCTGCGCTATCCGTAACCTCCTGCAGCGACATAGGTAAATCTGTAATATGAGTCAAACTACCGATAACACACTTCCTTCGTCTCTAAAAGCCATGCCTCCGAAGGCTTCGGCTTCGCGCAGAAATGCCAAAAACGGTGTTTTGCATCTTTGCGGCGATCTAGATTATGGCGATCCGGCGCGCGAGACCGTTACCCTTGCCGTGTTGACTCAACGGCTTGGCTGGCGCGCCATGATCGCCAGCGGCGGCGGCTCCCTGGTTACGGAATCCGAGCGCGCGGCGGTCAAACACGTTCGCATGCCTTTGAACAAGCATAGCGCTTTCGCCAACTGGAGAAATCGCGTTCATTTGGAAGCCTTGGTTCAGCGTGAGCATCCTTGCATGATCCATGTTCACGGGCTCGGGCCTGTCGATATGGGCTGCCGCTTGAGCCTTCAGCACAGGTTGCCGCTCGTTGTCGATTTGACCCAGCCTTTGCCAGACGTTCCTTCGACCCATCATTTGATCGCGCATATGGCTCAGACTTCGTGCACGGTTCGCGTTCCGACACGGATGATGGAAAAGCATTTGATTTCAACTTTCCAGATTAATCCTGCCGTTGTTTCCTGCGTGCCTCCGGGGATCGATTTGCAGAGCTATAACGCTTCCGCCATTAGCGCAGAGCGGTTGCACAATCTTAGCCGTTTCTGGCGCTTGCCGGAGCAGGCCATCGTTGCCTTGATGCCCATTCCGCTCGAGCAAAGCATGGGTCATTCGGACTTTTTGAAGGCTTTGGTGGAGATCAAGGACGAAAATATCTATTCGATCATGGTCGGCAACGACAAGGGGTCTCCGGGCCTCAGGCAGCAAATCGAGCAGAGCGTGGATAGTCTCGGCCTTAGCGGCAAGGTGATTATGCCGGAGTCTTGCCCGGATTGGCCTGCGGCTTTTTGGCTCGCCAATGTTGTCGTTGCCGCGAACTCCGTTCCTCGCGGCCAGAATATGGAGATTATCGGCGCTCAGGCTTTGGGGCGGCCCGTCATTGTGACGGCTGTCGGCGCTAATGAAGAAATGGTCATGAAGGACGAGACAGCCTGGGTTTTGCCTCCGGATAATCCGGCTGCCCTTGCGAAGGCTCTTCGCGAAGCCGCTCATATGAGTACGGATCAGCGCGTCAATCTTGCCGACAATACGCGCTATTTTATCGAAGAGACTTTTCCTCAGGCCAACTGGTTTAACGGCATTATGGGGGTTTATGAGGCGTTGCTTTATCCTTCGGTTTCGAGGATGCCCGGCAAGCCTTAACCCTTTGAAGCGCAACGATACTTTTGTGCGCTGCGGTTGTGCCGGGCGCTGCTATCACAATCTTTACTTTTAAGGCTTAGAATCTACTCGTTTATTCGTCCTGTATTGCGGGGATGTCATGACGTCAAAGCCTTCCGATCATATATCGAACGTGGAGCATCATAAGCTTTGCATTTTAATCGTTGAGGACAGCACTTTCCTTCGCGATGTTTTTCGCAAGGCTTTGCGCGCTCATTATTCGATTTATACGGCGGGCGGCGCCAAAGAAGGCTGGCGCCTTTATGCAGACAAAAAACCGGACATCGTTTTTATCGATATTGGCCTTCCGGACGGCAGCGGTCACGATTTGACCGTTCAGATCAAAAAGGACAATCCGGCTTGCTATATTGTGATGGCGACTGCGAGCACGACGTTCGAAGAAAAGGAAATGGCCGCTCATAACCATGCGGACGGCTTTATTACGAAGCCTTTCAATATGCGCGAAATCGACGATTGCATCGAACGCTACCTGTCCATCAGGAGCCGCGACGAAGCTTGAGCTTACGGCGCGGGTACGACCCGCATGGGGCGGCAATAGTAGCCGCTCTTGTAGTCGAAGGCCTGACTGAAACGGCCGCTTCCAAAATGCATGATATCCACCGTTCCGCCAAACGATGAATAATAAGTGCAGCTCAGCACGTTGGGCGCATCGTCAAAGAAATCTTTGCGGAATTTTCCGCAGTGCTTGACGTTGTAGAGGTGATTTTTGAACGCTTCCGTGTAATGGCCAGAGCGGACGCCGCGCAGAAGCTCGATCGGCGGTATGAACCAGCCGCCTTTGTAGCTTTTGTCGCTTAACGCACTGTAGAGCTCGGCGTCCGTTTTGTAATTCGTTCCGTCGAAACCGTGCCAGTTTTTCAACTTCGTGACTTCCTTGACCGCTTCGTTGTAGGAAAGCCGGAGCGGCATACGGTATTGGCTGGACAGGAAATGCGGTGCGGCAAAGACGTAGTAGGTTGTGCCGACTTCGTTTTCGTATCTGTCGATGGGAGCCCACTCGCCGAG
>JAQUUS010000049.1 GCA_028693775.1 Alphaproteobacteria bacterium
TCGCCGCTTTGTCGCGCAGTCTCGAAGATCCGCATGTGATCGGGGCTAATTCTGATTCGGGAGAGGGTGGATGGCGGCACAAATGATGAATGCCGGGGGCGGGGGCGGCCGTGGCCGCCGTCGTAGCGCCCGGCCCGTTTCGGACATCAACGTGACGCCGCTCGTCGACGTCATGCTGGTGCTTTTGATTGTGTTTATGGTCACCGCTCCGATGATGACCGTTGCCGTTCCTGTCGATTTGCCGAAAACAAAAGCGAATACGGTCAGTCAGGACAAGGAGCCGCTTGTCGTCTCCATCAATGCCGAGGGCCTTATTTACATTCAGGACAGGACCGTTCGGTACGACGAGATGGTTCCCAAGCTCAAGGCCATTACCGGCGCCAATCCGTCCGCCCGCATTTTCGTGCGCGGCGACCGCCGCATCGCTTATGGAAGGATCATGGAGGTTATGGGCGCCATCAGCGCCGCCGGATTTAACAAGGTCGCGCTTGTGGCTGAGCTTCCCACCGGAAAAAGCAAGGCGCGGTAAGCCATGCGGTACGTTCCCACCGTCAACGATCATAATCTAAAAGGCGGCATGATTGTGTCGGTGGTTCTGCATGGCCTGATGTTTTTCTTTTTGCTGTTCGAGTTGCCAAAGATTGTGCCGCCTTTGCCTCCGCACCGCGGGCCCATTCCGTTCGACATCGTGACTATCGGCGAAATTACGAATACGCGCATCGGCAGCGGCGAGCCCAAACCTTCGGCTCCGCCTGCCGTCGCGCCCGCTCCTGCTCCTGCGCCTGCGCCGCAGCCCAAGGAAGCGGCTCCTCCGGAGCCTCCCCAGAAGATGGCGTCCAAGCAGGCTGCGGACGACGCCGAGGCTTTTGAGGCTCTGAAACCCAAGCCCAAGACAAAACCAAAGCCTCCGGCTCCCAAGCCAGCCGCTCAGCCCGATTTGTTCGGCAGCGTTTTGCGCGACGTGGCCAAGATGAAGCCCACTCCGCGCGCGCCGAGCATTGACGGCGCCGCCGAAAAAGGCGCTTCGGGTGTGGGGGCGGCTGTTGGCGGGTCGGGGACTTCGGTCGGGTTCGGGCCGTCGCTTTCGTCGCGGCTTACGATTACCGAGGAAGACGCTTTGCGCCGTCAGATCGAACAATGCTGGAATCCGCCTGTCGGCGCGCGCGACGCGGAGAATCTTATTGTCGAGGTCATCATCGACGTCAATCCGGACCGCACGGTTTTGAATACCGATATTGTTGACAAGGGACGCTATGCACGCGATCCTTTCTTCCGCGCCGCCGCCGACGCGGCTGTGCGTGCCTTGCGCAATCCGCGGTGCACTCCGCTGGAGCTGGACCCGGAAAAGTACGAACAATGGAAACGTATCGATTTTACTTTTGATCCGAGGGACATGTTATGATGAAAAAAGTTGTCGTTGCCATAGCCTTTTTCTTTCTTGCGGCTCTTTGCGGACCGGCGCATGCCGAGGTGAAGGTCGATATCACGCGCGGCGTCGTCGAGCCTATTCCCATCGCTATTCCTGCGTTCTTCGGCGCGACAGGCAGCGAGGCCCAGTACGGGCGCGACATTGCGAAGGTCGTTGCCAACGATCTCGTTCGCTCGGGATTGTTTTCGGCGGTCGATCCGCGCTCGTTCGTTCAGGAACCCAATTCGCTTCTCGTTCAGCCCCGGTTTGCCGATTGGCGCGTTTTGAACGCTCAGGGACTCGTTGTCGGCAAGATTGAGGCTCAGCCCGACGGGCGAATCAAGGTCGAGTTCCGCTTGTGGGACGTGTTCTCGGAACAGCAGATGACCGGGCTTTCGTATTTTTCCATTTCGACCAACTGGCGGCGCGTCGCGCACATTGTGGCCGACGCCATCTATAAGCGCATCACCGGCGAAAACGGCTATTTCGATACGCGCGTCGTTTATATCGCGGAAACCGGGCCTCTCAACAAGCGCATCAAGCGCCTCGCCATCATGGATCAGGACGGCGAAAACAATCGCATTCTTTCGGACGGCCGCGCGATGGTTTTGACGCCGCGCTTCTCGCCCACGATGCAGAAGATCACTTATATGGCCTATTACAACAACAGGCCGCGCGTTTATCTGTTCAATATCGATACGGGCGCGCAGACGGTTCTGGGCGATTTCGACCACATGACGTTTGCGCCGCGCTTTGCGCCGGACGGCAATCGCGTCGTGTTCGCGCTTTCGGAGGGCGGCGGCTCCAATATCTTTACGATGGATTTAAGGACACGCCGCATTCAGAAACTGACGCGCGGAACGTCGATCAGCTCGGCTCCGTGCTTCTCGCCCGACGGCAAGCACATCACTTACGAATCCGATCGCGGCGGCTCCCAGCAGCTTTATGTCATGGACGCCGACGGGTCGAACCAGCGCCGCATCAGTTTTGGCAACGGCAGGTACGGAACGCCCGTGTGGTCGCCGCGCGGCGATTTGATTTCTTATACCAAGATGCAGGGCGGGCGGTTCTATATCGGCGTCATGCGTCCCGACGGCAGCGGCGAGCGCCAGCTTGTTGAGGCGTGGCATGCCGAAGGCCCGACGTGGGCGCCCAATGGCCGCGTTTTGATGTACTTCAAGGAAATCCCGTCGAGCCATGGATCGGTTCCGCATCTCTACTCTATCGATCTGACGGGGTATAACGAGCGCCAGATTTCGACGCCTACCGATGCGTCCGATCCGGCATGGTCGCCGTTGCTTCCCTAAAACGGGGCCGGGGGCGGCTCGTCCCCGGCGACTCTTCCCGGAAACCACAGGCGGCCTTTTTTATCTTCGATTTCGACGATCCAGACATCGGGATCGATGCTCGCTTGCCGCGACAGGTAGGATTCGGCGGCCGCGTCCGTCATCGGGTCGGTTGCCGTTGCGGGCATCCAGATGCGCCCGCTCTCCGCGCGCGCTTCGACAAGCACGCGCGCCGTTCCGTTCAGAAGGTTGATCTTTAGAATGACCGTTCCGCTTGTGGGGTCGCCACGGTGCACAATTGTGACAGGAACGCCTTCGCGCCCGGCTGTGCGGATTTGCGCCTTCACGAAAAGCTCGGTCGCGGGCCGGATTTCAGACATGGGTTCCGCTGTCCTGAGCCGGGTCGAAGCCGACGCGCTCGGAGACGAAATACAGCGGACGCGCTTTCACTTCCGTGAAGATGCGGGCCATGTATTCGCCCATGATGCCGAGGCTCAGGAGTTGCAGGCCGCCCAGAAACAGGATGCCGACCATTGTGGATGCATAGCCGGGGACGTCGACGCCGTAGATGAGCGTGTCGACGATCAGGCAAAGCGCGTAGAGAAGCGCGCCGAGCGAAACGAGGACGCCGCACCATGTCCAAATGCGCAACGGCAGCGTGCTGAAGGCCGAGAGGCCGTCGAAGGCAAAGCGCAGGAGGCGGAAGAAGCTCCAGTTCGATTGGCCGCTGTCGCGCGCGCCGACGTCGAACGGGACGGTTGCGCGCCGGAAGCCGACCCATGAGGTCAGGCCTTTCATGAAGCGGTTGCGCTCGGGCAGGGCGTTGACGGCGTCAATCGCCTTGCGGCTCAGGAGGCAAAAATCGCCCGCGCCTTCGGGCATCTGGATGTCGGCGATCTTGCGAAACACGGCGTAGAATGCGCGCGAGAAGACGCGGCGCAGTGCGCTGTCGGTTTTGCGATTCCGCCGCGTCGCGTACACGACGTCGAAGCCTTCGCGCCATTTGGCGATGAGGTCGGGGATCGTTTCGGGCGGGTGCTGGAGGTCGCTGTCCATCGTTATGGCGACGTCGCCCGAGGCCATGCGCAGGCCGCAGGTCAGCGCGATTTCTTTTCCGAAATTGCGCGCAAAGCGCACGATCTTCAGCCGCCGGTCGAACCGGCGCTCGTGGACCAGCGCCTCGAATGTGTTGTCGGTGCTGCCGTCGTCGATGCAGATGATTTCGTAGGAGAGATCCAGTTGTCCCAGAGCCGGGTATAGCCGTTCCATTAAATGGCGGATCCCGGAGTGCTCGTTATGAAAGGGAAGGATGACGGAGAGATGCGGCATTGGAAAGGAATGGGGAATCGGCGTTCAATTTCGAATCTAGCGTACATTGATGCGGCAGAGAAAGAAAAGATTTCCTTCCGGCGCTGCGGCCGCCGATTCCCGGATGACTTTAGAACCCTTCGCGTTCCTTGCGCTTGCGTTCGACCTTGCGCTGACGGCGAATCGATTCGGACTTCTCACGCGCCTTGCGTTCCGAAGGCTTCTCATAATTGCGGCGCAGTTTCATCTCGCGAAACACGCCTTCGCGTTGCAGCTTTTTCTTGAGCGCACGAAGCGCCTGGTCGACATTGTTGTCACGGACGAGAACTTGCACGAAGGATCCCTCCTCAGGGAATTAAAGTTGTCAGGTAAACAAAAACCATTCCGGCAGCCATACAAAAACGGCCAGAGGGAGACGCAATAACATAATCAATAAGTTAGAGCAATGAATTATATGCTTCCGCTGCGGAGGCCCTGTTTTGCAAAAATACAAGATATTGCAACGGGTTGTGTCGTTAAGCCCTCAAAGAAAGCTGGAATTCGGTCGGGAAAACGCCTACAAAGCCGTCTCTGACGAAATCACACCTGCGTTTCCGGCCGGTTTTGGAAACGCGAAAAAAGAAATGCACAAGCCATGAGCGCCGACGATTGGGCCATACGAACCACCGATTTGAGGAAGCTCTTTGACAACACCGTTGCCGTCAAGGGACTCTCTCTTTCGGTTGCGCGCGGAAGCGTGACGGCGCTTCTGGGCGGAAATGGCGCGGGAAAATCCACGACCATGGGCATGCTGCTCGGCCTTCTTGAGCCGACGTCGGGGCATATCGAGATTTTCGGATGCGATCTTTTGGCCCGGCGGTCCGATGTCGCACGGGTCGTCAATTTTTCTTCGCCTTATGTCGATTTGCCGAACAGGCTCACGGTCAGGCAAAATCTGGCCGTTTACGGCATGCTTTATGGCGTGCCGGATTTGACCGGCCGAATCGCCGAGCTTGCGGCACGGTTGCAGATCGGGGATTTGCTCGACCGGCGCCATGGGACGCTTTCGGCGGGGCAGCGGACCCGGGCATCGCTCGCCAAGTCTTTGCTCAACAAGCCCAAGCTTCTTTTGCTCGATGAGCCTACCGCGTCGCTCGATCCGGATACCGCCGATTGGGTTCGCACGCTGCTCATGACTTATAAAACAGAGGAAAACGCGACCATCTTTATGGCTTCGCACAACATGTTCGAGGTCGAACGCATGTGCGACGACGTTATTGTCATGAAACGCGGCTCGGTCGTCGCACACGGGACGCCGCAGGATTTGCTGGACCGTTTCGAACGAGACAATCTGGAAGAGGTGTTCCTTGACATCGCCCGTAATTGAATCCGAAGCCGGGAGCTTTTTCCCCTCGTGGAACCGCGTGTGCGGCCTCGCGCTTCGCCATGTCTATCTTTATATGGGGTCCTGGCCGCGCCTCGTTGAGATGATGTATTGGCCCATTCTCAATATCGCCATGTTCGGCTTTATCAGCCTTGCCATTGTCAAGCGCTTCGGGCAGGTCGATGTTGTGACCGATACTTATTTGGGCGGCTTGCTTCTCGGCGAAATTCTTACCCGCGTTCAGATTGCCATGCTGATTTTTTTTATGGAAGAAATCTGGTCGCGCAATCTTGGCCACCTTTTTGCAAGCCCGCTTCGCTTGCGCGACTATATCGGCGGCGTTTTCGCTTTCTCCGCGTTCAGGTGCTTCATTTCGGTCGCGCCTGCGTTTGCGGTCGCTTATTTTCTGTTCGATTTTTCCATCCTCAAGTTCGGCTGGATTTTGCCCGTCTATCTCGCGCTGCTGTGCTTCAACGGCTGGTGCTTCGGGACTTTTATCGTGTCTCTTTTGCTCAGATTCGGCCTTGCCGCAGAGTGGCTCGGCTGGATGTGCTCGTGGCTTTTGATGCCCTTTATGGCTCCCTATTATCCCGTTTCGATCCTTCCGCAGAGCTTTCAATACGTTTCGTGGGCGCTTCCCGGAACCTACGTTTTCGAAAGCATGAAGTCCCAGGTCGAGACCGGCCGCTTCAGGGCCGACTATCTGGGCTTGGCTCTTGTGCTCAATCTGGCGTATTTTGTCGTGGCGATGGTTGTCTTCAAGAGGTCTTTCAATTCTGCAAAAAGAACCGGGCGGCTTTTGCAGATGGGCGAGTAGCCCGCTCCGGTAACGGGAAACCGAAACGAACGCGAAGGGGTTGTTCATGAAAGCCAATCTGTTTACGCCTTTCACATTGCGCGGCGTGACCTTCAAGAACCGTATTTTCCTCTCCCCGATGGATCAGTATTGCAGCAGGGACGGGATTTCGAACGCGTGGCATTTGGCTCACTATGGCAGCCGCGCCATGGGCGGCGCTGCGTGCCTGATTCAGGAAGCCACCGCCATTTCGCCCGAAGGACGCATTACGCCGGGCGATTTGGGAATCTGGAGCGACGAGCACGTTGAGGCGTTCAGGCCGCTGGTCGACTTCATCAAGGAACAGGGTTGCGTTCCGGGTATTCAACTCGCGCACGCGGGGCGCAAGGGCTCCACGTTCGTTCCGTGGGAGGGATCGGGCGCTTTGAGCGCGGAGAACGGCGGTTGGGATGTCGTCGCTCCTTCGGCTTTGCCGTTCGATGCAACCTCTCCGATGCCTCGCGCGCTTTCGGTTCAGGATATCGAAAGCGCCGTTCTTGCGTTCGCCGAGGCGGCGCGGCGGGCGGTTTCGGCCGGGTATGAGGTTGTCGAGCTGCATGCGGCGCACGGCTATCTGATGCATCAGTTCCTTTCGCCGATCTCCAACCAGCGCACCGACAAATACGGCGGCAGCCTTGAAAATCGCATGCGTTTCGTTCTCGATGTCGCGCGCGCCGTGCGTAGCGCGTTGCCGGGACGCGTTCCCCTGCTGGTTCGGATCTCGGCCACGGATTGGGTCGCCAGGGACGGGTGGGATCTTCCTCAGTCGGTTGCGCTTTGCAAGGAGCTCAAATCTATCGGCGTCGATCTGATCGACGTGTCGACGGGCGGGTTGATTACCGGCGTCAAGATCGTGACGGGGCCGGGGTATCAGGTTCCTTTTGCGGAATCGATCAAGAAGGAAGCCGAAATTCCTGTCGGGGCCGTCGGGAGGATCGTTGAGGCTTCGCAGGCCGAGCAGATTGTTGCCAATCGCAACGCCGACGTTGTTTTTATCGGCCGCGAGCTTTTGCGCGATCCGTTCTGGCCGTTGCATGCCGCGCGCACTTTGGGCGAAGACGTTCGTTGGCCCGGGCCTTATGAACGCGCCAAGCTTCCCGTCGCATAAGCGCTGATTTTACTGGATGGCGAGCACAATTCCGAGGATCGTGATTTCGACGATCTGTTGCAGAGCGCCCAGAAGAGAGCCTGAATAACCGCGCAGGTGGTTCGCTCCGATCAGCGCCACGATCAGGCCTGCCAGCGTTCCGGCTGTCAGGATGGTTGCTGAATCTTCGCCGAGCGCCGAATACGAAATGCCGATCCCGATGCACAGTGCAAGCACGACTCGCAGCGCAGGCGGTTGCTGGAAATGATCGGCGACGGGGTCCCCCTCGATGGGGCGCAGCCATGCTGCGGCGAGGACCAT
The DNA here is from genome assembly GCA_028693775.1 of Alphaproteobacteria bacterium. Taxonomy (GTDB): domain Bacteria; phylum Pseudomonadota; class Alphaproteobacteria; order UBA9219; family UBA9219; genus CAIXLI01. The sequence continues at coordinate 7,609 of JAQUUS010000049.1, forward strand.
CATGGCCCGCGACCAGCTTGCCGCGACGATCAGCGTTTGGAAGACGAGCGTGTTGTCGGCAAGGCTCGCGATGGCCGCGATTTTCATTGTGATCAGGATGATGATGCCGATCGTGCCGTAGCGGACCGAGCGTTCTTCCTTTAGCCAGCCGACGGACGGTTTGTTCTTTTCGAGCGTTTTGCTGTAGGCGTCGACGAGATTCGCAAATTCTTCCTCATGCAGCGCCCGCGTTACGAACAGCATGCCTATGACCGCTGCGGAGCCTGTGATGATTCCCGGCATGCGCATCATGGTGGTCAGCCAGTCGAGCAGGGCTCCGAAAAGACCGATCGCTGCGCCGATGAGCGGAAACCACACCATGGATCTGCGGATCAATCCCAGCTTTGTCTCGCTTTTGAACGGAAGACTGAACCTTGTCAGGTAGTTGACGGCGACAGACAGCTCCGCACCTACGTTTTCGGGCGTGGGCGGTTTGACGGTAATGGCTGGTTTTTCGGGGGTATCGCTCATGATGCTGGGGTCTGGTCTCCGCTCAATATCGGTTTGGGGCGCCGGGGCAATATACCTCATTTCGATGAAAGTGGGGCGGATTTATGTCCTTGAAAAAGTTTTTTCGTTCCCGTTCCGGGCGAGCCAGGCCACAATCTTCCTTTTTTGGTTTTTTAGCGATTTTTGCTTTGCAAAACCCTTTTTTCGGTAAAAACGGAATTGCATCTCGGCGTTACATTGATTAGTTTAATAACAACCCAGACGAGATGTCGAGAATACTGGGATATTCTAAGAAACTTCAGCGGATACAATGCTCTCTAGTAAACTACACGAAATAAGCATTCTCATCGTCGATGACGAGCGGCTTATTCAAAATCTCGTGCGGTGCGTCCTCGAAAATCTTGGATTTACCAAGATCGAATGCGCCAATAACGGTCGGAAGGCTCAGGCTCTCGTCCAAAAGCAGGCCTTCGATATCATCATCACAGATTGGCGTATGGACGATCTCGACGGCATTGATCTCATCAACTTCGTTCGCAGGTCGAAAAAAGTTCCGTTCTGCAAGACCCCCATCATTATGCTGACCGGCAATACCGAGGACTATTATGTCAAGGCTGCCATCGATGCCGGGGTCAACGCTTATCTTCTCAAGCCGTTTACGGCGGGCGAACTCGTC